>JBAXWB010000020.1 GCA_037128595.1 bacterium | reverse complement strand
AGCGGAATATTTAGTGGTATTGAAAAAGTTATTGGCGGCAGGAAATGATGTCCTAGTCGTAAGCAAACCTGTTCTCTCCTGTATCAAGGCATTATGCGAGGAATTGGAGCCCTATAAGTCACAGATACTTTTCCGATTTACGATTGGATCTGTGGATAATGAGGTCTTGAAGTATTGGGAAAATAAAGCCCCTAAATTCGAGGAACGGTTGGCATCCTTGAAATGGGCTTATTCTCAAGGATACCAAACAAGTGTCTCAAGCGAACCTATGTTGGATCTCGAAATTGACCGAGTTATTCAAGCGACCCGTCCTTTTGTCACCGATTCAATCTGGTTGGGGCGAGTCAATGGGCTCCGAGCGGCTATCTCCCTGAATTGCCCTGGAGATCTTGACGCAAAAAACAGGGCGAATGAATTGCTGCGGGGACAGACTGATAACTTTCTACGGGAACTTTATGAGCGATACAGGAATGACCCGATTATCAAATACAAGGACAGCATGAAAAAAGCCGTTGGTCTGGAGCTTCATACCGAGAAGGGATTGGACATTTAAAGAATTTCCCCGCTGGCAAAGTAGCTAGCGGGGACAACAACTGCGATGACGACTAGAGCCCCACTGGTCATCGCTTGAGAAATTGGGCTGGGAAAGGAAGTGATGAAGGATGGTACATTAAATATTATAAAATCGATTCTTGATAACGATGACTCTGTAACGCAGGAAAACAAATCGGCAATTCTAGCGTTCTGCAAGAATCCAACTGCAAGGACTGCTCCCGCTATATCTCAACCTGTAAAGTATCTAACCCCAAATCAAGTTGCTGATAAACTAGGGGTCTGCTTACGTTCCGTTCAACGCTGGATTTCAACGGGACAATTGCCTTCCAAAAAGTTAGGGGAATGCAGACGGGTTCCCTCTAACGCACTCGATGACCTTTCCGCCCTATCCCCAAGTAATGCTGCCGCTAAGAGGGAATATAGACGGATCAGCACAACAACCTTACATCTTAAGCATCTCAAGCAGGATGAATTGGAGAAGGTGTCGTGAGTGTCATGAGGAACAGGCTACCAAAAGGATGTTTAACGAAGAAAGGCAACGTATGGTGGTGCCAATGGAAACATAAAGGCATTCCATATGGTAAGTCCCTTGATACTACTATTAAAACCGAAGCCGAATCTCGCATGAAGACCGCTATCGCTTCAATTATAACCGATATCTCTAAAGGGGACTTCCTCCAAAATTACGGAGAGCCGACCGAAAAACCTTTGATCATCAATAATGACATTCAACTTTCAATGGCTTGGAAAGCCTTCGAGCAATCTGTAAATCGCCCAAACCCTGCCAAGAATACTTTCAAACAGTATGCCTACCAATTCAACACCTTCATTAAATGGATGAAGCAAAATCACGCTGAGATTACGACTGTCTCTGGGGTCAAGAAAGTCACTGCCCGTGAATTCGCATCGCATATCGGCTCCAACCGAAGAGGCAATACGTTCAACAAATACATAAACATCATGTACATGGTATTTCGCACCTTGAACGACACTTTGGACATTCAGCTTAATCCTTGGGACAACATCAACCGAAAAAGATTTGAGCAGATGGGGCGCAGACCATTTTCCAGCCAAGAGGTTGAAACAATTTTATCAAAAGCAACTGGCGAGACATTGACCCTATGTCTTCTTGGCTATCATACAGGATTTCGACTTGAGGACTGTTGTCGTTTGGAATGGCGAGAAGTTGATTTAGACAAACGCATGATCACTCATTCGCCTTTCAAAACGAGAAGTCGCAGACCAAACCATTTCATTAAAATGCATATTCTTGACGGGCTCTACCACCATCTTTGCGAATTAAAAAAGCAAGCAAGCGGAAAATATGTTTGCCCTGCCTCTGCATCCTCCTATCTCAAGGACATTGGCATTGTTTCCGATAGGCTACAAAAGTTCTTTAAAAATGTATGCGGGTTCAAAATCCATCATGATGAAACTGGATGCGATGGCAGAGCATTAGTCGAGATTGGGTTTCATTCTTTCCGCCATCATTTTGTTACGAGACTCAAGGAATCAGGGGTTGATTCGGCGGTTGTTAGAGATCTTGTTGGATGGGGCAGTTCCCAAATGGAAAAAACATATACGCATTTTTCAGATGCCCATTTGACCGCATCGATTAAGAAACTTGATAACTTGATTGCCATCTCTTCCAACCCTGAGTCAGCCGTAGAGGAAACCATGCCCCTCCCGCCTGTTGCCCTTACTAATCTTTCAACCGTTGCCGATGATGAGTTAGCAAAGACCTGCAAGGCATTACTTGAAGAAATTGAACGCCGTAAAAAAGCATCTTGATTTAACCATAACCCAACCTCATCCCCACCCTGTCGTAACCAGTCATAACCTGTCACACCCTGTCGCCCATTTCTCTTAAAGGTGAATGGCATTTGTCTTAAAGGTGACAAAATAGCGGTTTTATTGGGGTATTTGATAAAATGTATTCCTGTAAATCTGCTGGCTACGCCTTCTAAGGTTCGAATCCTTATCCCACCACCACTTCTTAAAACCGCGTATTCCCTAGGGAATACGCGGTTTTTTCATGCCGACATCTAAAGAGCGCCTTCCGGCGCTCTCTACCCCTTTCGGGGTAGTTCGGTGCAGTTTATAGGTGCAATATAGACGGCACGCTCGGCGCACCAACCTGACTGCTCAGCCAGCAGCGGCGTATACGCTGGCATCGTGATCCGGATAGGCAGTATCCTTTTCCGACGGAGCGATCCATTGTGTCATGCGGGGTACCCTTCAAAAGCGTTTGCCGATTGCTGAAGATGTCACAGCCATTTGCTCATTGTAAAGGAGATTGAAAATAATCGGTGGATATTATCGGTTTTTCCCACCTGCTACCAAGAGCTATGAAAGACCGTCAATCTGATGACCGCGCGGTTGTTGAGGTGAAGATAAAAGGCCCACGTGGACGTGCGCGGGGGTCTTCCATGGATTCAGGGATCTTCTCATTTCTTCTTGGTGGCAGGCGTAGCCCAGGCAGGCCATTTCAACACGATGCCGCGCAGGTGCTCGATCGCCTCCAGGACCCGTTGTTTTGAGGCACCGGCCAAGGATCCCTTTCGTTTACGGATATCCGCCAGTTGATCGGCCAGCAGGCCCATGATTCGCTGGGCGTCGGCGGCCGCATCCTCGCGGGTCTCACCTGCCAACGCGACACCTGCGGAGGCCGGTTTCGGGTTCTGCGGGACCGCCTTGCCCTCCAGGGCGTCGAGTGCCCGGTCCAACGAGCGGGCGCTCATCTGGCTGAGGGCGGTTTGCCGCCCGGTTCGCGGGTCGGTCAGTAGCGTATCGGGTGTGAGTGTGGCGGCCTTCTCGTCAGGCAACGCGGCGAGGCGATACAGGGCGGTGGGTTCCAAGCCCAAAAAAACCGAAGCGCTTCGGTTTTTTCCAACGAGCCTGGCGACCCGCATGTAATTCTGCGCCGTGTCCGCCGAGTAATGCACATGCCCTTTCAGCCAGCGCTGCCAAGCGGTCCTGTCCGGGGTCTTGTCGAGCGCCTCTTTGGCGGCGATCAGCTCGGCGCCAATCCCAGCCACAATCCGCCCCATTTCCTCCCGCGCCTGCCGTTCCTCTTTTTGCAATTCCAGAATTCGCTGGGTATGCCGCTGGATCTCGGGATCGGTCAACACGTCTATCGAGTTCGTTTTACTCATTAGGTCACATCCTTCTTCGACATGTTATTTTCTGCGGATTATGACATGAAGTTTTTACTGCACGTTGATCACTTCTTCTTGGAAACCTTGGAAGCCCTGGAACTCTTTACTGACCTTTTCGCCTTGGCCGGAGTCTTCTTTGATTCGCTTTCACATCCGCAGTCGCATCCACAACCCTCCTTGGCATTGGCATAATAAATATCGCAGAGGATCCCTATCAATTCGTTGCGGGTCATCTTGGAAATGGCCTCCTTGAATTCATTGCGGGTCATGGGTGCATCTGCCTTCTGGGTCTTTTCCGTTTTTGTTTTTGTTTTCATGGGTGTGATTATGGCAGGGCACTCACGAACAAGGCAATAGTGATTTAGTGAATGTTAGCGACGAGACGCGTCGGCAGGAAAAAGAAAGGCCCGCGCGTATGTGCATGGGTGGGTCTTTGAGTTTACGTCTGGTGGCGGCCGACGTCTCGGCGGCCGATTAAGCGCAGCGCCAGGGGCGAATCGTTCGCCGGGGACGGCGAACGCCACCTGTGCTTCGCGCAGAGTTTCACGGGACAGTTTACGCCAAAAATACGCCTTATCCGGGCCTCGGATGCTTTTCCGCAACTACACCTCATTGACCCGATGATCAACGATAGGGACTTTTTCCGACACCCATGAACGAAGTCTTGAAAGTTCGAAGGGTTTAGAAAAGATCGTACACCCCATTTGAGTGGCTTTCAGAAGATCCGAATCGCTCCAATCACCCGACATCACTCCGATTTTCTGATACCTGCAACTTTTGCGTTTTAATTCTTCAACAAATCTGAACCCATTCACCAAGGGCATATTCACATCTGTCAGGATGACATCAGGGCATCGGTTTGTGAATATCGTGCAGGGACAGGTCTGCGAACAATAAGCGGGGCAAATTTCGGGATTAAGGTAGGAATCAACTTTGTGTCCCCACTTCTCCAATGCCCCTTGAATCATCGATAATACGGCAGGATCATCATCCATCAGCAGAACATTCATATTAATTTCTCCTTCATTTTGATGAGTCTGTCATGAGTTGGTAAGCTGGCAAACGAGCAATCCCGGCAAATGGCATATCGCCGACACTCGCCAAGCCTGACTCTTTTCAATCCATTGAATCTTGTAAAACATTATTGATACCATCTTTGAATTCTTATGTATGTAGGCTATGGTGCTTCTTTTTGCGAAGGGAACGCCTTACAGAAATGGCATTTGTAGGCACGGTTCGGAGCCACTTATGCCGATTGCTACCCGCGAGATTGATTCCTTTAGTCTTTTCACTGATCAGAAGAGGGGCGAACTTCGGCAAAAAGCAGGATATTCTTGGCGGAAACTCAATACCCCGCTAGAGTAACCGAAGATTTAGCCCTTACTTTATTCCAACGCGCACTAATCAAGGAGGAACACATGAATGTTTGCATCGTGGGCGGCACCGGCAATATCAGCACTAGCATCGTCCGTGTCCTTCTGGAACAAGGACATGAGATCACCTGCTACACCCGGGGGAAAACCGGAGCATTTCCAAAAGAAGTCCGCCGGATAACGGGAGACCGTAATCAGCGTGCTGAGTTTGAAGGCGCTATGCAGCGGGAACACTTTGATGCCGTCATTGATATGATCTGCTTCACCGGCGACGATGCCCGGAGCGATCTCCGCGCCTTCCCGCATGTCGGGCATTTCGTCCAGTGCTCCACCGTTTGCACCTACGGGATTGAATCCTTATGGCTGCCCATCACCGAGGACCATCCTTTGAACCCCATTACCGATTACGGCCGGAACAAGGCCGCCGCGGACGCCGTGTTTCTTGCGGCCTATTACCAAAATGCGTTTCCCGTCACCATCATCAAGCCCTCCACAACCTACGGGTCTCAACTCGGCTTATTGCGGCAAATCGCCTGGGACTTTTCCTGGATCGACCGGGTGCGTAAAGGCAAACCCATCCTGGTCTGCGGGGATGGCAACGCCCTGCATCAATTTCTCCACGTGGACGACGCCGCACTGGCGTTCGCCGGAGTCCTAGGCAAAAAACATTGCGTCGGACAAACCTACAATCTTAACAATGGCGGCTTTATATCCTGGGCGAATTACCATCGAACCGCTATGCGGGTCATCGGCAGGGAGGTCGAACTCAAAGGCGTCCCGTTTGCAGTGCTGGAAAAACAGAATATCCCGAATTTCGAAATCTGCCGGACTATCTTTGCCCATATCACCTATTATAGCGCCGCCAAAATCTTCCGGGACGTCCCCGAATTCAAACCGGTCATTTCGCTGGAATCAGGAATGTCCGAGGTGTTACAGGCTATGGATCTTCAAAAAAGGATTCCCGACTCCGACACCATTCAATGGGAAGACGACATTATCTCCGCATTGAAAGGTTTAACATGAACACATTTCCCCGCACTACCGTGGGAGGGGTCTCGCTCTCTCGCATGATCATTGGCACCAACTGGTTTTTAGAAGGGGGCATAGGGACAGGAGATTTGTTTAGCGGCCATGACATTTCATCCCTTTTCCCCTTGATTATTCATTCAGAAAATCATCGACCCAGAAATTTCAGTCCATTCTGCAGGCACCAGCCGAAATCTGGATGGAAACACATCAAATCAGCTCTACCAACACAATACCGGATGATGGCAGGGTTTGAATCTACCGCCGAAATCATCCGAAAGACAGGTTATCAGTTCACCCGCCGTTTATGCTGACACTGGAGGTCCAAATAGATCCACCCGTAACTGCCGGGCGGTAAACATATCGCCCCAATCCCCACCCTTCATCGGCTTGGCTCCCGCCTCACGCTTGGCGCTAAAATGCGTCCGGTGCCGACCAAATGCTTCTTCCACAAACACCTGACTCCCGATGATCGCTCCATCCGTGAAATACCGGATCCGACTTCGCAAAATTTCGTTCAGCGGCAGTTTACCTTTTTTCTCAATCACCGCCGCGACAGCCTCTGCACTAAAACCATTTTTTACCGGCTGACCAGTCTCACGAACCCCTTGCACTTCCCCGGAAACATACAGCAACTGACGATATCGCGCCGAGGCCACGTTCCAGTCCTCTGCCACATCCCCCTCCTTCACTACCGCCATCAATCCTTCCCTCGCAGGTTTTGAGCCCCCCATCGCCTCCCCATATCCGCTAAACCGGAAATCCTTTGGATCTTTGACCAGCCCTGCCCTCACCGCATTTAAATCAATATATGCCGCCATCCGCATCAGCGTTCCAGGGCTCCCCTCCACCAATATGCTTTTAAACCGTTCCTCCCACAGTGTCCCCTTCCGTTGATGCCGTCGGTTATACGAAAAACTCACCCGCTGCTTCAGCGTCTTCACGAATTCACCCAGATCATACATCCGATAGGTGAACTCCCTCTTCCGGGATTCAGCCGCCTCGTGATCCCCGTTCGCACGCAGGAACGCCAATTGCGATGCCACATTTTCAACCACGGTCTTATCATAGAGAAATGACAACCGCCTCCCCAACTCCCCATCACTAACCTCCTCACGTTCAGGAAGATATATCAGGGCGTGCCAATGATTACTTAAGCAAGTCCAGGTCATGATCCGCACCCCGGCAAATTCCGCCACAGCCCGCAGCGTCTTACGAAAACGTTCCTTCTCTCCATCATCAAATACCATCCGCCGATCCACCACCCGCGACATGATATGATAATATGCCGCCCCAGCCTCCACGATCCTCGCCGTTCTCATGATGTCTCCTTCCTGGCAAACTCGACATGGCTACCCCATGCATCACTTAACGGCTAAAGCAATCATTATATTGTAGCTTAATTTAACTAATTTCCTGTCCCCAGGATTTCCCCGGCTTTTGCCGCACGCCCTAGGATCGCACCCGTTGTCAACCATACCGGGATCGGTCCATATCCCGCGTAGGCACGGTAAGAGTTCCACCGGTAGCCAACGGAGATGATGGCGTCCAAATCATCGAAGTTAGTGGCATATTGCTTGCCATCGGCGGCAGTTATTCGGAAATCCCGAATAACTGAGTCTTCAGGGCAATCAACTCTGGGTACAAAAGATAGAATTGCCGTATCAGGCGAAGATTTTGGACAGAATAGGCGAATCGTCCGCCAGGACGGCAATCTTCTCATTTCTTCTTGGTGGCAGGCGTAGCCCAAGCAGGCCATTTCAACACGATGCCGCGCAAGTGCTCGATCGCCTCCAGGACCCGTTGTTTTGAGGCACCAGTCAACGATCCCTTTCGTTTACGGATATCCGCCAGTTGATCGGCCAGCAGGCCCATGATTCGCTGGGCGTCGGCGGCCGCATCCTCGCGGGTCTCACCTGCCAACGCGACACCTGCGGAGGCCGGTTTCGGGTTCTGCGGGACCGCCTTGCCCTCCAGGGCGTCGAGTGCCCGGTCCAACGAGCGGGCGCTCATCTGGCTGAGGGCGGTTTGCCGCCCGGTTCGCGGGTCGGTCAGTAGCGTATCGGGTGTGAGTGTGGCGGCCTTCTCGTCAGGCAACGCGGCGAGGCGATACAGGGCGGTGGGTTCCAAGCCCAAAAAAACCGAAGCGCTTCGGTTTTTTCCAACGAGCCTGGCGACCCGCATGTAATTCTGCGCCGTGTCCGCCGAGTAATGCACATGCCCTTTCAGCCAGCGCTGCCAAGCGGTCCTGTCCGGGGTCTTGTCGAGCGCCTCTTTGGCGGCGATCAGCTCGGCGCCAATCCCAGCCACAATCCGCCCCATTTCCTCCCGCGCCTGCCGTTCCTCTTTTTGCAATTCCAGAATTCGCTGGGTATGCCGCTGGATCTCGGGATCGGTCAACACGTCTATCGAGTTCGTTTTACTCATTAGGTCACATCCTTCTTCGACATGTTATTTTCTGCGGATTATGACATGAAGTTTTTACTGCACGTTGATCACTTCTTCTTGGAAACCTTGGAAGCCCTGGAACTCTTTACTGACCTTTTCGCCTTGGCCGGAGTCTTCTTTGATTCGCTTTCACATCCGCAGTCGCATCCACAACCCTCCTTGGCATTGGCATAATAAATATCGCAGAGGATCCCTATCAATTCGTTGCGGGTCATCTTGGAAATGGCCTCCTTGAATTCATTGCGGGTCATGGGTGCATCTGCCTTCTGGGTCTTTTCCGTTTTTGTTTTTGTTTTCATGGGTGTGATTATGGCAGGGCACTCACGAACAAGGCAATAGTGATTTAGTGAATGTTAGCGACGAGACGCGTCGGCAGGAAAAAGAAAGACCCGCGCGTATATGCATGGGTGGGTCTTTGAGTTTGCGTCTGGTGGCGGCCGACGTCTCGGCGGCCGATTAAGCGAAGCACCAGGGGCGAATCGTTCGCCGAGGACGGCGAACGCCACCTGTGCTTCGCGCAGAGTTTCAAGGGGACTGCAACTGGAAGAACCGCACGGTATTCGTAAACGACAGGGCTGCCCGCCACAGACCGTCAGTCTGGATCAACCCAGCATCGATATTCTCCCACGTGACGGGCGTCAGCAAATTGGTAGTCGTTCTCAGATGATAACCATCCGCTGTCACCGGCCAATTCAGTTCCAGAGTGACCCCTTCGCGTGATAGCGCCAGGACCGGGGGTGCCACAATCGCCACCACCACGGGTGTCGACTGCACCTCATGGCCCGCGGCATCTGTTGCCACAGCGAGCAGGGTGTGAATGCCGGGCGAAGGCGCGTGCCACAGCAGTGGACCGGTTGTTCCCGGCACCCTCCCGAAACTCACGCCATCGATGAACATTTCTATCCGGGTTACTGCGCCGTAAGGTTCGGTGGCGCTCGCATCCAGGACGAGTTGCGAGGGTGCGGCGAATACCGTGCCGTCGCCCGGACTTGTAACGGTGACGCTGGGCAGCGTATCACCGATACCCGTCAGCTCGAGATCGAAACCGAGATCGGTGCTGTTTGCTGCGGCCTGATGAACCTCGGCGGCGATCAAGTTTCCCTGCGCGACAAGGTTTGATAAGGCGACGGTCGTGGTCGCAAGCGCATGCTCGGCCGCAAACCCGTTCAAATTCGTTATCGCGGTCGTGGTTGAAGTAAGGAGACCCAAGGGCATGTTGTTGCGCAGAATTTCCGTCCCGTTCAGATAGACACGCACCCCGTCGTCACGCAAAACATGCAGCGTCAGGCTCTCGAGTGTAACGTTGGGCGACGGGAACGTGCGCCGGAAATAAGTCGTTATATACTTGTTCAGGGCCTCGTCGCCATAGCTCACGACCGTGGCCTCGTCGCCCTTGCCATAGCCGAGCTTGGCCGGGCCGCTTTTCCAGCCAGTCAGCCGGCCGCGAAACGACAGCGAGCACCAACTCGCCCCCGGGAATACCCCGGTATCGTTGTAGCTCCACAAACTGCCAAAGGGCACCAGGGTGTAGAGCATCTTCCCTGAAGGTGGCGCAACCGACAGGTGAATGTCCGGTGATGTGGCGAGTACAAACGCGTTCAGCACGCCTCCGCGGCCCACCGCGTGGAGAACGTGTTCTCCTGGCGGCACATTCGTCCAGACAAAGGTGAAGGGGGCCACGTTGTCCTGCCCGATCTTCACGTCATCGGCGTAGAAATCAACTGCGCCAACAGGCGTCAAGGTGCGCATGGTGCTCCCCCCTACAGAGGCCGTGACGATCACGTTGGTGGGCGCGGAGACAATACTGAAATCCGCCGGGGTCGACAGGACGAGCCCCGGGGGCACGCTGTCATCGCCGGTGTTGAATTGCCAGACCGGTCCCGGGGTGCGGAAGACGCCACGCTTGGACACCACCTGCCAGTAGTACGTCGTATTCGTCATGAGGGGGCCCTGCACCACCCACGTGGTCCCGCTTGTGTTCCCGAGATACTGCTCGGTATCGGGCGGATCCACTGTTCCCAAGTAGACTTCAAAGACGGTTGGGACGGGCGGGATGGCCAGAATACTAATCTCATCAAGGTGCACGTTCAGGAAACCGAGGGCATCTTCCCCCACGAAGGCAAGACGCACCTTCTGCCCGCGCCAGGCGCCGAGGTCAACCGTACGCTGGGTCCAGTTGCGCAACCGGGTTTCTCCCGATTGTGTACTGAAGAGTACCTGCAGGGTCTGGTTGTTATCGGGGTCCCGCAATTCAACACGAAACTGCTGGTTTGTGGCAAAGTCCGCCGCATGGTTACGAATGCAATCGGTCCAGGAAAGGACCACGGCCGAGAGCTCCTGGGGAATCGTGATGTCCTGCCAGAGTGCGTGGCGTCCGTTCCCGCTCTGCCGCAGAAGGGCGCTGGCGATACCCGAAAACGGCGGCAGCGGGCCATCCGATGACTCGGGGTCTACTGTCCCGTTGTTTCGAATCCACCCTCCCGCACCAATGTCTTCCCTCGTCCATCCTGTCAGCCCCGGCGCATCGAAATTTCCGTTGATCACCAGTTCACCTTCAACGCGCCCCCAGGATAGCACCGGCTGCAGCGCGACATCTTCCGCCAAGTTGGATGGCTGTGGGTCGAACACCTCGGGCGGTCCATCATTGTCATAGATGCGCATGGAGCAGGTCCCGGCCTGAAAACGGGCGGCCTCCGCGACAACCGTGCCCCACCGCATACCGTCGACCACCGCGTCATCCACAATCCCGATATCAAAAAATGCGTTGCTATGCCCCGCCAGGATGGTGACAGAAGCAGGCGCAGTAAGTTCGGTGGTGTCGGGGGAATGGAGATCGACCACCAGGTTGCTGGCGATAAAGCCCGCGAGGGACACCTCGCCTTGCCCCACCAGGAGGCCGTCGCCCTCCTGAGCCGAGTTGGGCAGCCGTACCGTGATGTTGGTGGGGTCATTATCGGCAATGGAAACGGAATCGGTGCCGGAGGTCCACCCGGCCACGCTGGCGATCACGCCGGCGCTGCGCGGGGTGCCCAGGAGGTTGTCATCCAAAGCCGTCACCGTGAACGTGCCGGAGGTTGCTCCTGAATGAATCACCGTCATGGGCCAATTTACCTTGAGGATGTCCGGCGCCGTTGCCTTGAGCCAGACCGGCACATCGTCCTGCACCGGGCGATCCGTGGTGACAACGCCAGCCACGACGGAATTTTCATACGCCGAGCGGGGCAGATGTACCTCCAGCGTGGCAGTCTCGTTATCGTCCACAACGATCGTGTCGGTCGCCTTGGTATGCCCCGCCGCCGTGGCGGTAAGCGTCGCTACCTGCGAGCCGTCGAGGATCGCATCATCAACGACTGTGATGCCGAAGCCAGCCTTGGTCTTGCCGGCAGGAATGGTGACAGTGGCAGGTACCACGGCCTCGCTCGTATCGCTGGACGTGAGGTTCACGAGCAGGTCATCCGGCCATGGTTGGTCAAGTTGCACGACACCGCCGATGTACAGGCCGTTGCCGCCCTCTCGACCGTCAACCGGCACCGTGAGCGTCATCGGCACATCGAACGCCGGCGGCACCTCGCCGCACAGCGGGTAGGTGCTGAGATCGCTGGAAACCCAGTCTGCCGGCTCACCCGTGCCGCGTGACAGCCCGATGGCGGAAACCGGGGTATCGCTGGTCCCCAACCACGTGAAACGGACGATTCCGTTAAAGAACAACTCCGCCTGGAAGTTGTTGAGCTCGTCGGCCGAGTATCCCGTCACATTGTCCCAGGTGATCACGAGACGGTCGGCGAGTTGTTTCCACGTTACCGTTCCTATATCCGGGTCGGGCAGGCCGTCGAATAACTGGGCGCGCATGGACTGCCAGTAATCGCCCCCCGGCGGGCCATTGAACCCGTCAACATAACCGTCGCGGCTCACATAAACCGTGTTGGTCTTTGTGCCGAAAAGGGACACGGTCTTGCCGCCGCCCAGGGTAATCGTGTCGCCATAGGAGGGGATCTCGGTACCGCCCGACGGATCCGTGGGAAAATCGACGACCTCGGCGCGACAGAGGGTATAGTAGTTCTGTGAACCGTCCGGCGTGAATGTCAGGGTCGTCATTCCCAGATCGAAGGGGCGGCCATAGGAACTGAATTTTTCGGTGTGGTAGTCCCCCTTTCCGATGCGCAACGTGAATGAATTGGTGATCACATAACCACTCAACTCGTCCGTGAAATAGACATGCCGTGTAGAGATACCGACCCCCAGCGCCGCCACGGCCGATGGATTGATGCCCACCTGGATGGTCTTCTCGCCGCCGGCAGGCGCGAGGGTTCCGCTGGCCGATGTACTGACGAGAGGCAGTTCTGCGGTAACATGCCAGGGCATGGCCATGGCGCCCTGGTTTTTGAGGGTAAAAAGCTGGGAGGCCGGGACAAACGGACCGCCCACGGGCCCGAGAATCATCTGCCCATCGTGAGGGCTGACATCGAGCGGTTCTGCCAGCTTGAGGTGAAACGTGCTGCCCAGCACTTGTCCCGTCGTGTCATCAGTCACGTCCAGCTTCAGAAGGGTGTCCCCTAACGGCAGGGCATCCAGGGTATCCGCATCGAAGGATACGGTCAGCGTGATGGCCTGGCCAGCGCCAAGCGTCCCGCTGGAAGGCACAACCGTGAGGGGCAGTTGCGGTGCAGCGGTCCAATGGATGGCGGCACCTCCCCGATTCGTGATAACCAGCGTGGTGCTCAATGGGGCTGGCAGCGCTCCCGTAAAGCCCGAAAACGTTGTTACGGCGGGCGGGTTCGCCGCCAACGGCTCCTTGACATTGATTGCGAAATATCGCAACTGGGCCACGTCCGTAGCGGTGTTCGTAAAAAGGATACTGCGCAGGACAGGGCCAACCGCCAACGCGTTCGCGCCTGAACCAACCGAAACCGTGACGCTGGTTGTGGGTTGGGCGACCGTCAACGTGCCGGACGTGGCCGATAAGTGGAGCGGCGCCGTGGCTCCTGCACTCCAATTCAGGTTGCCCCCGCTCTGGCGCGTCAACGTGAACACCTGGAGCGAGGGGGTGAACGGTCCCCCGTAGTATCCCTCGACATTCACGGCCAAGGTTGGAGTGACGCTCAGTATATCCGGCGGATCGAAACTTTCCAACAAGCCGGTAGTGGTCGTGTTCGGCGCTGCTACGGCGCTTGCTCCCATGCCGCGCTTGGCGAACGCATCCCAGAGTTCCTTTTTGTCCGCGCCACCGGTGAGGACCAGGTCGGCCTGTAGAATCGCGTCACGCGCCTGGAGGAATGTCGGATCCGCCGGCGAAAGATTCATGCCATCGGTGACGAGTTCAAGGATACGCTGATTACCGACGGCATAGCCATACTTCTGGATCAGCTTCGCGCGGGCTTCCCAGAGCGTCACGCACCAGACCTCGCCGGCCATGTGCACCTCACCCGCCGGCATACCAACCCACAGGGGACTGACCGGCACGCCTGAGTGCGCATTGGCCTGGGCGGGATCGATATCCCGGAACGTGAGCGGATTAACCGACAGGTCTGTGCTGTAGGGGTAGCGCCGGCAGCCAAAGTAGTAATTGTCGCCGCCGGCAGCCCAGGTGTGGCGGTTAAAGATCATATTCTTAGAAGTATAGGCGCTGAAAGGATAGTGGCTGTTGGGGTCAGCCCCCGGTGGGGTCAACAGGGCCAGCGCGTAAAAGTCGGACCATCCTTCGCCCATGCACGCCGTCTGATGCGCGTTGATCAGGAGCCCTCCACCAACGCGCCGGTTGCTCAGCCCATGGGTGTATTCGTGCAGGATTACTTCGTCGTCAAAATCCCCGTCACGATCGGGATTCGGGGGCGTGCAGAGGTACATCTGCATGCGCGGCGCACTGCCGTCCATCGGCGTGTGGAAGTTGGCGTTATCCGTTCCTTCGCCATCCTGTGCGTCGGCCTGCACCGCGTCTCCATCCTGGCCGCCCCTGCCAAAGTTGTCGGTCTGGAAATTGCCGGCTGCCTCGGTGAATCCCAGATCGTAGAGCTTGTCGTGCATCCAGTTGCACCAGTAGAACAAGTTGACGACCGCTGCCTTGCGGTAGTCGGAGGGCGGCTGAAGCAAGGCGACGGGAAAGTCGAAGGTGCCGGCGGGAGAACCTTGCGGGCGGGGCGTATCGGCAACATTGTCGGCATCCAGGTCGGTGTGGGCATCGACGTTGTTTCCCAAGGTCTCGTTGGCCGTAACCCAGCCGTCCGGGGAAGCGGTGGCACTGACCGCCGTCAAGGTAACCAACGACCGTGCGACGTCCAGTGGCTGGCTGGTCTGGCCTGGTGCGGCATAACCCGGCGAGTGCGGGGTTGGACTCCCTGCGGTAAAGACGCGGTACTTGGCATTTACCGCATACGATGTGTGAGCTTCGCGAATCCACATGGTGCCGGTCTCGACATCAACGAGTACGCGATACAGTTCGCCGCGGGCCTGCCCGGTGAGCCAGACTTCCCAACAGAGGCGCAGGTGCGCGGCATCGAGGGGCAACCAGGTTAACCCCGCTTTCGCCTCTCCCTTGAGTGCCCCGCCGCGGAACCGCTGGGACTGCGTGGCACCCACGGGGGTGTCGAGCGCGATGAGGGTGGCCGCCAGTTCAGGGGATTCCCCCACGCTAATCGAGGCGACAACCACGGCCTGTGTCGCGGTCACGGGCGGTGCCACGACATTCGCGCGGGAGCGGGGAGAGCCCGCCTCGGCAGCCGCGGCAAGGTCAGGAAGAAACTGGCTTGAGATGTTGACGAGTTCCCCGCGCGCTGTCGCATGGGCGATGAAAACCGACTCGAAAACCGGAATTCCGTCAAACTCCTGCGCCCACACGATGGTCTGCAATCCACTATGAGCGGTCACAAACTCCCGCTGGACCTTGGCCGTTTCCAGTACGCTGGCGTCATGACCGAAAACCCCCGCATGGTCAGTAACGAATTGTTTCGCAATGCTCCGGACATCGACGGATGGTGCCGCCTGAATTCCGGTTGTACCGGACACACGGGGTGCCGTGAGAAAAGCATCGTCCGCCCTCAGCCATTGAGGGCTACCGAGCAAGGTGTGCCGTTCGATGCGGAGAGTGGGCACGAGCAGACGCAAACACTGCTCTGCCGCGGTATGGTCGGATGGAGTCGCCGCAACCGACATCGCGGTACGGCGCACCACAACGTCGTAGCGATGATCCACGTTTGGCAGTCCGCTATCCTGCAGGCTGATCGACTGGCCCACCGTGTCCGAGATGGATAACGCAAGCCAACCCAATACCGCGGCGAACAACATCGTCCATTTTCGAGCAAGCCTAGTCAGGTTTTTCATTCTTGTTTTCCTCAAGACCAATCTAGTCAAAAATTGCAAAAGCGATGTCTTTCCAAAAAGTTTGATATGGATGGATAAGAAAAACGCTACCTGCGCAATACGGGCAAATGACCGTTGAGACCACCCCAAACAACGGTTTTATGGATGCAAGAATGGAAAAATCCGGCATGAAGGTCAAGTTCAGTAATAAACGGGCACATCTCCAAGTTTTGGCGCTTAAGTAGCCCAGAGGGATAGGAGCTCGTTGTTTTGCGAGCTTACAGCGACGAGGTGACAGGGACCGGATGCGGAGTTGCAGAAAACCCGCGTGTGCGTGCGAGCGTGGGTCTTTCTCGATGGCGACCGGTGGCGGCAGGCGCTGACAGAGTAGCGCCCTCCATTGAGTTTTGATGAGCATGACATGAGTTGGGAAGCTGGCAAACGAGCAATCCCGGCAACTGCCATATCGCCGACGCTCGCCAAGTCTGGCTCTTTTCAATCCATCGAATTAGGTGGAAGATATTGATACCATCCCTGAATTGTTTTGTATGTAGGCCAAAGTGCTTTTTTTACGTAGGGAGCGCCTTACGGAAAATGGTATTTGTAGGCTCGGTTTTATACCGCTTATGCCGATTGTCCCGGGAGAGAATGATTCCTTTTAGGCTTTTCACTGACCAGAGGAGGGACGAACTTCGACAAAAAGCAGGATATTCTTGGCGGAAACTCAATACCTCGATAGAGTACCCGGAGATTTAGCCCTTACTGTATTCCAACGCGCACTGATCAAGGAGGAACACATGAATGTTTGCATCGTGGGAGGCACCGGCAATATCAGTACCAGCATCGTCCGTGTCCTTCTGGAACAAGGACATGAGATCACCTGCTACACCCGGGGGAAAACCGGAGCATTTCCAAAAGAAGTCCGCCGGATAACGGGAGACCGTAATCAGCGTGCTGAGTTTGAAGGCGCTATGCAGCGGGAACACTTTGATGCCGTCATTGATATGATCTGCTTCACCGGCGACGATGCCCGGAGCGATCTCCGCGCCTTCCCGCATGTCGGGCATTTCGTCCAGTGCTCCACCGTTTGCACCTACGGGATTGAATCCTTATGGCTGCCCATCACCGAGGACCATCCTTTGAACCCCATTACCGATTACGGCCGGAACAAGGCCGCTGCAGACGCCGTGTTTCTTGCGGCCTACTACCAAAATGCCTTTCCCCTCACCATCATCAAACCCTCCACAACCTACGGGGCTCAACTCGGCTTATTGCGGCAAATCGCCTGGGACTTTTCCTGGATCGACAGGGTGCGCAAAGGTAAACCCATCCTGGTCTGCGGGGATGGCAACGCCCTGCATCAATTTCTTCACGTAGACGACGCCGCACTGGCGTTCGCCGGAGTCCTGGGCAAAAAACATTGCATCGGGCAAACCTATAATCTCAACAATGGCGGTTTTATATCCTGGGCGGATTACCATCGCACCGCCATGCGGGTCATCGGCAGGGAGGTCGAACTCAAGGGCGTTCCGCTTGCAGTGCTGGAAAAACAGAACATCCCGAATTTCGACATCTGCCGGACTATCTTTGCCCACATCACCTATTACAGCGCCGCCAAAATCTTCCGGGACGTCCCCGAATTCAAACCGGTAATTTCACTGGAATCAGGAATGTCCAAGGTGTTACAGGCTATGGATCTTCAAAAAAGGATTCCCGACTCCGACACGATTCAATGGGAAGACGACATTATCTCCGCATTGAAAGGTTTAACATGAACACATTTCCACGCCGGGATTTCCGGTGACCGCAGACACCCCGCTACGTGGCGTCGATCAAACTGCCGCGGCGAAGATTCTTGATGAGCAGAAAAGTCTTGGCGTGACTTTTTGTATGCCCCACCAGTCCACCACCGATGCTTTGTTGGACCGTTGTACCCGCAAGATACGGCACATGGAGACGCTAGCGGCGATGATCCGCGAGCGCGGCATGATTCCGGGACTTTCCACGCATATGCCTGAGGCGATCCCCTATGCCGACGAGAGCGGCTTGGACGTGGCGACCTATATCTCCATTTACAACGCCATGGGATTCCTGATGCAGGTCGAAGTTGACTGGACCGCAAGGATCATCCAGGCGGCTCAAAAACCAGTCATGACGATCAAGCCCATGGCCGCCGGCCAGCTGCGCCCTTTTCAAGCACTCCAGTTTGTCTGGAACACACTCCGGCCGATCGACATGGTCACCGTGGGGACCATGACACCCAAAGAGGCCGCCGAATGTGTAGAGCTTTCCATGGGCATCCTGGAAAATCGCGCCTCCCAAGTAAAACTGCAGGAAACACGCTCAAAGGCCTCGGTGAAACGGCAGGGAACTTGATTGCGCCAAGATGTCAGCAGCCCTCGATTAGGATTTCGCTTTGTGGGGTTTAGCCAACTTGTCCGTCTTCCGGAGTTTCTCCAACGCTTCCCTGTCAGCCTTGCGTTGTTCGTTGGCGGCTTTGAAGGCGGCACTATCCTTGTTAGTGAGGGCGGTTTGCATATTGGTGAGGTCCGTGATCACCTTCTGGAGGGCGGCGGCGATATCCGTATGCCCTTTTGCCGTTGCCTTTTGAAGTTCCGCCTGACGTTCTGCAAGATGTTTCTGGATTAGAGCCGACAGTTCTTCTTGACTGAGATGCTTCACGCCTTTTTCGCCTTCTATCCCTGCACCCTGAGCCACTGCTGCCTCAAAGTCTGTGGTGGCTGCCTGTACAACAAACCCGATGAGACACATTCCGAGGATTATAACGACTTTCTTCATAACTGTTCTCCTTGTTTAACTGTGCTACTCGTATTCCAAGAGTCATCCATTGATTACCAGAACGTTTGGAGGAGTGTTATTATTGTACAAATAATAATCAATTTACACTTCAGCTTGGTAAATGTAACAAGCCCGCCACATCCTCATCCTGTAGATCCTGTATATCCATGTGCAAAAACTCGTTTCCGGCAAAAGCTGTGGCCGGTCAAACGTCATTCGCAACGAGTCTTGTCGGCCCAAGCCCGTTTTTCACTGCTTCAAGCTCTTCTTGGCGGACTTGATGAAGCGACCAAATGATCTGTCCTTCCTCCTCTTCTCGGCATAGGAGAGGTCATGGAATTCGCTCTCCTTCTTGAGTTTAAGGTAGCTCTGATACCGATCCCTACACAAGGTTCCATTCTCCACCGCCAGCAGGACGGCACATCCAGGTTCCCCGGTATGGGTACAGTTTGCAAAGCGACACTCCCTGGAGTGATCGCGAATCTCGGCGAAGGTGTCGTCTACCCCATCGCTCGCTCTAAGCAGGCCCAACTCGCGCATTCCCGGCGTGTCGATCAACATGGCGCCATTATCAAGGAGGAGCAACTGGCGACGGGCGGTGGTATGAACACCTTCACCTGTCCCGCTGACGGCCTTGGTGTCAAATGAATCCTGTCCGATCAGTCGGTTGACAAGGGTGGTCTTCCCCACTCCCGAGGAACCAAGCAGGCAGTATGTTTTACCGGGCACTAGGAGCGTACGGAACTCCTGCAGCCCAACGCCCGTGGTGTTGCTGAGGGTAAGGATCTTGGTGGAGACGCTTATCTGCTTCACCTGCATGATTGCCTGATCGAGTTGCCCGGGCGAAATCAGATCGGTTTTTGTCAGGATGATCCACGGCTCAATCGCGCCCTCATTTGCCATCACAAGGTACCGGTCAAGCCTAGCCAAGTTAAAATCGAATCCACAGGCCTGTACGATGAAGGCGACATCGATGTTCGCCGCGATCATCTGGAAATCAACAGTCTTGCCGGGGCTTTTGCGACGCAGGAAGGTCTTCCTCGGGATGACGCTATGGATCATGGCGGGACCGCCCGATGCGTGGCATTGAACGCCTACCCAGTCGCCTACACACGGCAGGTCGATGGCGGCCTCAACGACGAAACGGAACTTGCCCGCGATTTCCGCATAAGTCTCTCCGTGCTGATTCCGGATGAGGAAAGCCCCCCTATCAACGGCCGTGACGCGCGCGATACTGTGTCCCGGTTGCAGGAGGGGAGCGGATCGATGTTCAAACCAGCCGTCAAATCCTAGAGCAGTCAATTCCATTGTCTTCACGTTCAGCAAACATATATTTGCTTAACTCACTCCCGTGTTGCCAGCCTTGTATCAGGAGGTGCTAAAGAATTCCGGCAGGTTTGGCTTAAGTCCACGTCAAGCGTGAGTCCGGGCGGGGTGTTGGTACTGACGCAAAACTGATCCAAACCTCCAACAAGGCCTTTAGTGAGAAACTGATGAAAATCCCGGGAGGCTCTGCCAAACCCCAAATTCTCAGACACTTTTTTTCCGTTCAGGCATATAAGCCAACGCTGGTTGTCAAAATCCAATTTTATAGTAAGACGAACCCAGGTGCCCAGGGTTGCTTCCGAAAGCCCGTTGGTAAGCGTCACCCATTGATCCCCTTTCATCCTCTTCCCATCCTGCACGATCATCCGTCCTTCGAGATCAAACAGGAATACCGCAAGCTGATCGGATGGCTCTGACGGAATCAGCGTTCCCCTTTCAATGGCATGAAAATCAATCCAGACCACTTGACTTGGAGGATTGTTGAAAATCCGGCTGACTTCGGATGTCACCGTTTCAGATTTGAACAGGACCGCCTGTTTGCCTTCCCATACAATATTGGTCTGTACCTGCACCGTATGATTGGGGGAGGCCTTCCATTCGTTCTGACCGTTGAGATCACCAAACTTGACGGTATTTGGCTCAAAGCGATCCAGAAACGGCATTTCCCCGGATAGAGGTTGCGCCTGAACCTGATCAAGCCCATCAGCTTTTGGATTTACATTGGCGGCATGAGATGAAGGTACCGCTATTAGGGTTAGAATGCCCAATAAAGGGAGGCTTGTTTTGATGAAATATCTCCACTGTTTTATGGCCGTTTTCATGTTCACCTATAAAGATCAGGTATCATCACAATAAAACCGATTTTTCCACAATCGGGGGAAACCTGATTCTCTATCAGGGGTTTGCCTATGCCAACAAGGCGGACTCACATTCTATTTGAACTGCTGTGCTTCGCGCGGGAAAAACCCGTCCGCTTTTTCAACTTCCCGAGAAACTCATTGAAATCACCGTTGAAGACAGGCATTCTGCATTGAGCACAGACGCATTCACGAACGTAACTATTAGGAGTAATCACTGATGAAGACTTGTTTCAAACACGCACTCGTCGCACTGGCCATCATGGCCGCCACCCTTACCTCCAACGCCGCCGACTTCTTTTTGAAGGACGGCGACAAGGTGGTCATCATGGGCGACAGCATCACCGAACAGCATCTGTACAGCAATTACGTTGAAACCTGGATCCTTACCCGATTCCCGGCCTGGAACATCACCTTTGCCAATGTTGGCATCGGTGGCGACCGGTCGGTGGGAGGCACCAAGCGCTTCAAGCGCGATGTCCTGTCCAACGCCCCCACCGCCATGACGGTTGATTTCGGAATGAATGACGGCGGTTACAAGGCCTTCGATCAAGCCGGCTTCAAAACCTATATGGATGGGTTACAGGGAATTGCCGACCAGGCCAAGGCGGCAAATATCCGCGTCGCCTGGTGCACCCCCAGCCCCGTGGAAAAAACGGAGGAAGGGCCGGCCCTCCAAGGCTACAACGAAACCCTGGAGAAATACTCCGAAGGCATCAAGCAGATCGCGGCCACCAATGGGAACGCGCTGTTCATTGATCAGCTCCATCCTTTTATTTCAGTCATCGACAAGGCCCGGGCCACCGATCCGAAGATCCGCATCGGCGGCGGTGACGTTGTTCATCCCGGACCGGCCGGCCAGGCCATCATGGCCGCCGCCATCCTCAAGGGGATGAGCTTTCCCCTGGCCGTCGCTTCCGTTGAAATTGACGGGGCGGCCGGCAAGGTGGTCAATACCTTCAACTGCAAGATCGACAGCGTCAGCGTGGATGCCACGGGCAAGATGACCTTCGTGCAGCTGGACCAGGCGCTTCCGTTTTTCCCTCAGGAATCCAGCAAAATCCTGCAATGGACGCCCATCATGGAGGAACTCAACGACTACCGCCTGAAAGTGACGGGGCTCAAACCCGGCCAGTACGAAGTCCGCCTTGGCGGAAAGAAAGTGGCGGACTATTCGCATATCGCGCTCAATACGGGAGTCAACATGGCGCAGGCGGTCCTGTCAGCAGGGCCGATTGCCGATCAGGTCAACGCCGTTTGGGGAGCCGTGAAGGCCAAGAACGATTATTATCATGGCAAAATATTCCGGGGAGTCATTCTCGCCGAGGTCAAGATCCCCGATTTCCTGGACATCAAGGTTGATGATCTTGAGGCCAAGCGTGAAGCGGCCCTGAAGAACCGCCTGGCAAAGATGCCCGAATATTTCGAGGCCATCCGTAAGACATTAGTAATGCAGCCTCACCAGGTGGAAATCATTCCGGTCACGAAACCGTAATGGGGCGCAAGTTGCCGGAATCGATGAGGGCATTAAACCGATTCCGGTAATGGCCATCGCATAAGTGGTGCATGTCACCGGGCAGCACAAACATCCCGCCCCCATGCCAGGTCCCTCCGTTTTCCAGAAACGTGGCAAGGCGGCGCTGCAGGGAGGTATCCCGGCGCAAGGCGGCGGGCTCACGCGTATTACCCAGGAACACAAACCAAAGACTGTCAGGCTGGGGAGGAACCGGGTAGAGATACACCGCCCGTTGGAACCGGAGTGGGTTCGACTCCGCCGGCAGAATGTCCGCCAACCGCGGATCCATGAACCAGGTGTTCACGACCAGGGCGGCAAAGGGCCGGTCTGCATGGTGCTGTTGGAAAAAAGCCAGCGCCTGCCGGAAACTATCCGTCATGGCCTCCCAATCCATACTGCCACCGGCTGGAATGTGAAGATCCAGCACGGTAGCCCCCTTGCTGAAACAAGGCATCCAGACCGAACGGTCGAGGTGGACCGGTTTATCCAGAATGCGGCCAACCGGATCAACCGGAAAGCCGGAAAGAGCGGACGGCGTCTCCTTCAACCAGGCGGTCCAGCCCTCTGTCGCGGGGGCCTGATCCCCCAGCCTCAGGCCATCTGCCGCCACACGAGTCCCCTCTTCAGCCAGTGCCAGTACCTGGCCATCAGCGGCACGCTTCCAGACAGAGACCCCACCCCCGTAAGTATGCAATTGGTACTCGAATCGTCCGAGCCGGACATAGGGATCCACCAGATAGGTCGCCAACCAAACGAACTGACTCTCGTAGATGCCGGGACGGCCACGACCACGCAGGTGATTGCCCTCGAAGGAGGCGATTTGCTGAAGCGTCTGGCGGGTGACGGTCCCGGGATAACCAAGATGGCGATGCCAGATAGTGAGGCGGGGCACAAATTCCAGACTGAGCAGCAAGTAGAACAGCCCCGCCTGTTCGCCAAGCCGAGGGAGAAGCGAAGGGGCGCCCCAGGGTGCCCCGTGTTGGGGGGCCACGAACACACGCCAATGCAAATACCAGGCCAGGCTCCGCAACGCCGGGTCGGCGTCGATAACCGCGGCTATCCCTGTCAACAGGACGTCCCGTTCAGCCGGGAGCCCGGCTGCGGCACGACGGGCGGGCACGTCGGCAGGCTCGAGAAAGGGGAGCGGACCGGCCGGCATTTCCGCCATCGCCTGGTCCCAGAACATCGGGGCACCCCCATACGCCGTTGTTTCGCGAATGCCTTCCAGAACCGCCTGCGCCGTCAATATCGTCATCATAGCCTCCACCCGCCAAACCCATTTTCCGGGATTGAAAGAATTTCCTGATCCCTCGGGAAGCATAACACGGGTAAACGGCGGTACCAGAAATTTTCAGAAACCGGCAGACTCCCGCGGGCTTGTGTTTGGTCTTGTTGGCGCTGGTTTCGACAGCTCGTGCTTCGTAGCGAAGGAAGTTTTCGCTGACTTCGCAGAGTAGCAAGCGAAACCCTCCATACTGATTAAAATCATGAAAATATGCTGTGTTTACCCAATGGAGGGATGCGCTCCGTCGCATCCGCTGCACCCCAATAGACAAAAACAAAAGACCCTGCCAGACTCCCCGGGGCAGGTGAATCCGGCTTGATTTTCAGGGCTCAAAACGAATAGCCTTCCCCCCAGCAAAAAAACGGAGATGGAAATGAACGGAAAAGGGGATAAGCCAAGACCAGTTGATAAGAAAAAATTTGATGCCCACCATGACGAAATCCGCTGGAAGTCAAAGACAAGCGGAGTCAGGCCTGGAAGTACGCTTCCCAGCCAGGGCGGGCAGCCAGACCGAAATCAACTGAAGTAAACGAACAAGGTCTTTTTTTTGGCTATCCTGGCACTGGTTTCGACAGCTCGTGCTTCGTAGCGAAGGAAGTTTTCGCTGACTTCGCAGAGTAGCAAGCGAAACCCTCCATAAGGATTGAAAACATGAAAATATCATGTGTTTTCTCAGTGGAGGGATGCGCTCCGTCGCATCCGCAGCGCCTAAAAAGTCAAAACAAAAGACCCTGGTAAACGGCAGGATTATGATGACTGCCTGCACACACTTTGCAGCACCTGTTCCAGGATATCAGCCGCCCGGCTGGCCTCGGTTTCAGTGAGCACGAGTGGCGGCTGGAGCCGGATCACGTTCCCATAAACGCCTCCGATCCCCACAAGCAGGCCGCTTTCGCGACAGCGGTCCCGGACTTGTTTGGCCTCCTTGACGGCAGGCGTTTTCCTGTCATCGGAAACCAGTTCGAGGCCGATCATCAACCCCTTGCCCCGGACATCCCCGACCAAGGCGCACTGGTCCTGAAATGCGCGCAACCGCCGCATCAACTGCTCGCCACGCCGGGCGGCATTACCGGGCAGATCCTCATCAATCATCACGTCGATGTTGGCCAGAGCCGCCGCACAACTGACAGGATTCCCGCCGAAGGTGGACAGATGGTCACCCGGGGTGAAAGCGGCGGCAATATCCGGCCTGGTCGTGAATGCACTCAAGGGGAAGCCATCGGCAATCCCCTTGGCCATGCACAGGATATCCGGTTCCAGGCCCTCGTGTTCACAGGCAAACATCCGGCCCGTGCGTCCGAAGCCGCATTGGACCTCATCGGCAATATAGAGCGCCCCGTCATCACGGGCTATTTTCGCGGCAATGGCAAGATAGCCGGGAGGTGGCACAATGATCCCCCCCTCGCCCATCACCGACTCCGCCAGAAACGCAGCGACGTCACCAGCTGTCTGATAGCGCAGCACCTGGTCCATCGACTCCGCGCAAGCCAGGCCGCAACCGGGATACGAGGAGTTGAACGGACAGCGGTAACAATACGGGGCCGGGGCGAAGGCCACACCCGACAGATAGGGCCCGGTCCCTTTTTTGACCCGGCGATTCCCGCTCACCGACAACGTCCCGACCGTTCGGCCGTGAAATCCCATGGTCAGGGAGACGACTTCCTTGCGTTTGGTAAACTGCTTGGCCAACCGCAAGGCGCCTTCGACGGCTTCGGCTCCACTATTGCCCAGAAAGCTTTTCTGCAAGGGGCCCGGGGTGATTTGCGCCAGGCGCCTGGCCAATTCCCCGGCACGCGGATTGTAATAGACATAGGTGCAGCAGTGCACCAGCTTGTCCATCTGTGCCTTTGCCGCCGCCACCACTTTCGGATGCCCGTGTCCGGCGTTGGTCACGGCAATCCCGCTGAAACAGTCCAGGTAGGATTTGCCATCCTGCCCCGTGATCCCGCACCCGGCGGCGCGCTCCACAATAATGGGCTCAATCCCGGCCACCATCGAGGTGATCATGTATTCATCATACAGCTGTTTGGTATCCATGGCGGTTCCTTTTCCTGATAACCCTTCAGTATTAATCGATAACCGCCGGTTTTGACAGAGCAAAACCCTCCATGAGGGAAAGACAGACGGGAATCAGCCGGACCCGTTCCTTGACATTTCAATGCGCTGACGGCACTTTACACGGCATCATGAAACTTAAATCCATTCTCTTCTGGCTTTTCTTTTCCCTGCTGGGCGCGACGTCGCTGGCCGTCATTGCCTTTCACCGGGGCGAATCGATCAGTGCCCTCTGGTTTGTAACGGCGACTCTCTGCTTCTTCATGATCAGCTACCGGTTCTACAGCAAGTGGCTGGCGGCCAAAGTGCTGACCCTGGATGACCGTCGGGCCACCCCGGCCTACACTAAAGAGGACGGCAAGGATTTTGTCCCCACCAACCGCTGGATCGTCTTCGGGCACCACTTTGCCGCCATTGCCGGCCCCGGCCCCCTCGTGGGCCCCGTGCTCGCCTCCCAGTTCGGCTACCTGCCAGGAACCCTGTGGATCCTCATTGGCGGCACCCTGGCCGGCGGCGTGCATGATGCGGTGGCGTTGTTCTGCTCCATGCGCCGGGGCGGAAAATCGCTGGGACAGATGGTCAAGGAGGAGGTCGGTACCTTCGCCGGTACCATCGCGCTGGTCGGCATCCTCTGCATCATGGTGATTCTTATTTCCGTCCTTGCGCTGGTCGTCGTCAAGGCGCTCGCCGAAAGCCCCTGGGGCCTCTTTACGGTGGCGACCACGATTCCCATCGCCCTGTTCATGGGCATTTACCTCCGCATGATACGCCCCGGCAAAGTCCTGGAAGGCTCCATCATGGGTGCGTTACTTCTGATGCTCGCCGTCTGGGCCGGACAATATGTCCACAGCTCGCCCGTCTGGGCCGCCTGGTTCACCCGCTCCGCACCCTGGCTGGCCTGGTCGATTATCGGCTACGGGCTCCTGGCCTCCATCCTGCCGGTCTGGCTGTTGCTGGCCCCGCGCGACTATCTCAGTTCATTCATGAAGATCGGGACCGTGATCATCCTGATGCTGGCCATTATCTGGGTAGCCCCGCAACTCCACATGCCCAAGTTAACCGGGTTTATTTACGGAAACGGCCTGGTCGTTCCGGGCAAACTCTTTCCCTTCGTGTTCATCACCATTGCCTGTGGCGCGATCTCCGGCTTTCACGCCCTCATCTCCACCGGGACCACCCCCAAACTGGTCACTCACGAATCCACCGTCCGTTCGGTGGCCTATGGCGCCATGATCACGGAGATGGCGGTGGGCGTCATGGCTTTGGTGGCCGCCTGTGCCATGGAGCCCGGCCAGTATTTTGCCATCAACATGAAGGGTGAACCCGCCGCCGTGGTGGCCAAAATTACCGCCGCCGGCTTTCATGTTACTGAAGCGGACATGGCTCAGCTGGCAACCGATGTGGGCGAGAAGACCCTGATCGGGCGGACCGGTGGCGCCCCCACCTTTGCCGTTGGCATGGCCAAAATGTTTACCGACGCCATCGGCAGCAAGGCCATGATGGCCCTCTGGTATCATTTCGCCATCATGTTTGAGGCGTTGTTCATCTTAACCACCATTGATGCGGGCACCCGGGTGGGCCGCTTCCTGTTGCAGGACGTTCTGGGTCACGTTTGGAAACCACTGGGGAATACGGCCTCAATCCCGGCCAATCTGCTTGCCAGTGTGTTATTTGTGAGTGCCTGGGGCTGGTTCCTCTATCAGGGCGTCATTGATCCCTATGGCGGGATCAACAGCCTCTGGCCCATTTTCGGCATTGCGAACCAGCTGCTGGCGGTCATCTCACTGGCCCTCGGCACCACGATTCTGATCAAAATGAACCGCGACCGGTACATCTGGGTCACGCTGGTGCCCCTGATATTCCTGCTGGTGGTCACCATGACGGCCGGCTGGCAGAAAATCTATACCGCCTCTGCCGGTGGCTTTTTGCCCGCGATTGCCACCCTGCGCCAGCAATTGGCGGTAGCCGCCCCCTCCGAGATCGCCAAGTTGTCCGCCCAGATTTTCAACAATCAGGTCGATATTGCCGTTACCGTGACCTTTTTGGTCATGGTGCTCCTGATCGTCGGGGCAAGCCTCCATCTCTGGATCCGCCTCTTTAGCGGAAAAGCCCCGCGCCACCTCTGCGAGGATCCCGCCAACCCCCACCCTGATCTGCTGGTTTTGGAAGGGTGATAGGACGATCAAGGCGCTGACGGAGCAGCGCCCTCCATTCCGGTTGATTTCAACCTCCCCGACTCCGAGGGTTTCACCCCTGGCTTTAGACTTCAACCCCTTCAGGGTTGGGGTTCACTTCATCCTCATTCTGTCAACAGTATGCTATACATGATCAAGAAAAGGTTCACCCGCGCAAAGCGCGGATGAACTGCTCTTTCTAGATTCAACTCACTTCCTGTCTCACAATGTCTCAATGAATCCAAATGATACAGATTTAATCCACAAAAGACAGCAGCCCTGCAAGTCCCTCTCATTCACATCTGCCACACCCTCAATAAGTTATACTTTTTATTGCAATAATTTAAAGCATGGCACCTTCTATGCTTTATTAAAAAACAGTTATTTCTGACCTGCATTTGGGTTAGAACATTGATGAAAAAAACGAAAGAAAGAGAAAAAACTATGAAGGTTATAAAAATTGCCAGTGTGGCGGTTGCGGCATTGGTTGGTGTGGGTTCGGCGGTTGCGTTTGCTGAGGATTGTGCGGGTGGAGTGTGTGCATTAGGGGCGAAGGCTGGTGCAACCTGTGTTGCAGCCCCAAAGGAGGCTGTGGTCAACACCGAGGGGTTGGCGACGCTGATTCAGTCAAAAGTACCGCTCAAACTATTTGATGCTCGAAGCGGGAAATATGACGATGGGCAGCGCATTCCCGGGGCACAGCAGTTGAGTGCTGACGCAGACGAAGCCGTCATCACTACGGCGATTCCGGATAAATCCGCCCTGGTTGTGACCTATTGTGCAGGGGTTAAATGCCCCGCGAGCAAAGCGTTGGCAGACCGGTTGAAAAAACTCGGTTACAGCAACGTGATTGAGTACCCGCAGGGAATTGCAGGTTGGTTGGAGGCAGGAAAAGCTGTAGACAAAAAGTAAGGGGGATGAGAGGAGGTTACCAGTAAACAGTTAGCAGTCGGCAGTAAGCAGCCGTAGAGGAGTCAGATTCAGAAAGGATTCTGGATACTGACTCCTCTCTCTTTTTACCTGCTGCTCACTGCATACTGCCCTCTGCCTACTTTATTCGCTGGGCAGCGCTTCCAATTCCAGCGAGGCTTTTTCCCAACGTTCCACCGTCTCAGCCAGTTCCGCCTGAATCTCACTGAGGCGGCG
Source organism: bacterium (assembly GCA_037128595.1). Classification (NCBI taxonomy): domain Bacteria; species bacterium. The sequence continues at coordinate 63,450 of JBAXWB010000020.1, read as the reverse complement.
GTTGAGCGACGCGTAATCCGTCCCCTCCATCGGCTTCATCATCTCACCGGACAGCTTGTCCTGCTCCTGCTCCAGGGCCGTCATCTTGCGCTCGGCGGATTTTACACGGGTTTCGACAGGCCCCCGGATTTTATTCAACTCCTGCCGTTTCTGGGCCCGCTCCCGCCTCAAGGCTTTCCGGTCCCCTCCCTCGCCTTTATCCTCGTCTGCATTTTGAATTCTGGCTTCTGAATTCTGTGATTTCGCCTCCGCTTCCGATTTCTCGTGATAGTAATCGTAGCCGCCGGGATAGTGGCGCACTCCCGGGGGGGCCATGGCAATGATACTCGTGGCCACATGGCGGGTGAACTCAATGTCATGGCTGACCAGACACACCGTGCCCTCATAGTCATGCAGGGCATTTTCAAGAGCTTCACGCGAAGGAATATCCAGGTGAGTGGTGGGTTCATCCAGCATCAGGAAGTTGGGCGGGTTCACCAACAGACGCGCAAAGGCGACCCTCATTTTCTCGCCCCCGCTCAGGACGGCAATTTTCTTTTCCACCGCGTCTCCGGAAAAGAAAAATCCACCTAGCATGCTGCGGACCTCACGCTCGGAAAGAAACGGCGCGGCTGACTTGACCGTTTCAAGCACGGTCCGTACCGGATCCATCATTTCAGCGAAATCCTGAGCCTGATACCCGATCACCACATTATGCCCCATTACCCGCCGGCCCTCGTTCAGTGGTAGCTTCCCGGCAATCGTCTTGAGAAGGGTCGTCTTGCCCATCCCGTTCAAGCCCACGAGTCCGATCTTGGCTCCGCGCTCAATCCGGATATCCAAGCCCCTCAACACCCAGTTCTGGCCATCATAGGTGACCCCGGCCTGATCCAGCCGGACCAGTTCCACGCCACAATGCGGGGGTTTGGGGACACGAATCCTCGGGGCGCGCATGACCACGCGGGGGATTTCAATTTCATCCATTTTCTCAAGCATTTTAAGCCGGCTCTGGACCTGGGAGGACTTCGTGTTTTTGGCACGGAACCGCTCGACAAACTGTTCGATCTGCTCACGCCGGCGGTCCTGGTTCCCGCGAGCCGCCTCCAGTTGTTCATGGCGGAGCCGGCAATCCTCCTCATATTTGTTGAAGTTCCCGGCATAGCGCGTCACCTGTCCCCCCGCCACCTCCATAGTCACCGACGTCAGGGTGTTCAGGAGATAACGGTCATGGGAGACCAGTACCAGCGTTCCCTTATAGTCTCGCAGGTAACGCTGCAGCCATTCCACGGCGGGGATATCGAGGAAGTTACTCGGTTCATCCAGAAGCAGAAGGTCGGGATCCGCCACCAAGGCACGCGCCAATTCCGCGCGCATCTGCCAGCCTCCACTGAAGGCGGCAAACGGCCGATGAAAGTCACTCACCGCAAATCCGAGCCCTCCCAGCGCCGCCTTGGCCCGACTGCTCAAGGCATACCCGCCCTGATGCTCAAAATCCGTCTGCAACACCCCCAGCTGGCGAACTACCCGGTCGCGTTCGACCCCGGCCACCTGATCGAGTTGCACCTCCAAAGCCTCGATCTGTCGCTGGTTATCCATGAGGGACGGGAGTGCATTTTCAGAATATTCCAGCAGATTGATATCAGCAGCCGCCGGCTTGAGCTGTTGGCGCAGGTGACTCACCCGGATATTGCGGGGAATCGAGACATCGCCCCGGTCCGGCGTGGATTCCCCGGTCAGAAGCGAGAATATCGTGCTTTTACCGGCTCCGTTGGGACCGACAATACCCACCCGCTCACCGCGATTGATGCGGAATGACACATCATCGAGCACCTGTTGTGCCCCAAAGCCTACCGAAACATTTTGGAAATCAATCATAACAACGTCTCAAGCGCCTGCTCTTTAATGCCATAAAACGCCTTAAGCGCCTTGATGCGCGCCAGAACCGGCTCACGGGGCTCCGGTTGGGCGCGTTTGACGCCGAGAATCATCTTGTTTTTGCCGGTATGCTCCAACGAAATGAATTCAAATACCTGCGACTCATACCCGGAGGCTTCCAACCAGAGTGCCCGCAGGCTGTCCGTGACCATTTCCGCCTCCTGCCCCATGTGGATCCCATGCCGCAACATGGGGGTAAGAACAGGCGGGCTCACCATCTGGGGGCGCACCTCCTTATGGCAGCAAGGGGCACACATAATGATATCGGCCCCCGCCCGGATCCCCAGGGCGATCGCCTGATCCGTGGCCGTGTCACAGGCATGCAAGGCGATCAGCACCTGCAGGGAGCCTGGCGCATAACTGGTCAGATCGCCCGGGGTAAAACTCAACCCTGTCATTCCCCGGGCCTTGGCCACGGTATTGCAAAAACGCACCAGGTCATCCCGGACTTCAACTCCGGTCACGACCGCTTCCCGTCGCAGCATGGTACGCAAATATTCATAAATCGCGAAGGTGAGATAGCCCTTACCGGCACCGAAGTCGACGACCCGCACGGGAGTATCCTGGGCGATTCGTGAGGCGGACAGGGCTTCACGAAACCGTTCCAGGAAGACATTGATCTGCTTCCATTTATTGGACATGGAGGGCAGCACTTGTCCGCTTTCGTTCGTGACACCCAAGGCCTTCAGGAATGGGCTGTTGACATCGATCAGGCGCTCCTTGACCCGGTCGTGTTCCCGGGCAGGCAGCACCTCGCTGGAGGGTTTGCTACGACTGAGCAACGTCTTCCCCTTCTTACTGAAATCAATCTGAACATCGGCGGTGATTGAAAACAGGTGGGCACTTTTAAAATCACTACCCAAAAGCTGTTGGATCATTGGAAGGGCCTGCGCGGCCTCATAATTACGGGTTACATCCTGGGTTTGATGCCGGTAGACAAACGAGAGGGTTTCCTGGCCGGCGATGACCACAGGCCGGATGGTGATTTTTTCAAGTCCGGCCTGCCGGCCCCGATATTTTCCCAGCACCAGCTTGATAAACGTATTATCCCGCAGTGCCTGCTTCAGCAAATCCAGAAAGGTGTCGCATTCAGTCATAATCGTTATCAATACCCTTATAAAAAGAAAAAACCCTGCAACGTTTCCATTGCAGGGCAAGCATTATACTTGAGCGTCAGCTCAGATAACAGTTTTTACTTGGCAGGTGCTGCCGGGGCTGCAGGAGCCGCAGGAGCCACTTTGGCCGCCTTGGCTTCATGGGCCGCCTTCTTGGCTGCCTTAAGCTCTTCGGGGGTCAAAAACCCATCCTTATCGGTATCCGCCGCGGCAAACTTCTTGTCCGCATCGGGCCCCTTGGCCATTGTCTTGAATTCATCGAGCGACAGTTTGCCATCGGCATTCGCATCCGCTTTTTTAAACGCTTCCATCTTGTCGCCCTTGTGACCCTTAACGGCCTCCGGAGCCTTGACTTCTTCGGCCGAGGCCGTCATTGACAAAGATGCCGCAACAATTGCACTCAACCCGAATAAACCTAACAATTTCATAATACTGATCCTTTCATTAATCCTAACTATTGTTAACAAAACAACCAACTACCCTGCAAAACGGATGACCTATCGGTTTTATTGTAATTTTTTTTGAATCAGGTCATCAAAACGGCAATCCACCATCTTTTTCCGTGCTGAAATCCTCTGAATCTTCCACGGGCGGGCCATCCTGGTCAGCCGGAGAACCGCCGGAAGCGCCGTCTGCGGCACTCAAACGCCAGGCCTGCAGGGTATTGAAATATTTGACCACGCCCTTCTGATCGGTCCATTTCCGGCCACGCAGATCAAACTCCACCGACACATCCTGCCCCGCTTTGAAGCTATCCAGCAGGTTGCATTTATCCTGAACCAGTTCAAACTTAACGAGTTCCGGATATTTAGGGTTGCTTGCGTATTCAAGGACGAATTCGCGTTTTTGAAAAGAGTCTTTGATCTTCACGGTCTCGAAAATTTCGACCAACTTACCTGAAACGTTCATGCTGCTCCCTTAATGTGTTGAGGGGAAACATTAGCCACAACCTGCCACAAAGCAAAGAAAGAAAGTTCAGAACCCGGAAAAGACTTCACCACTAATTTAAGAAATAAAAGAAATCCAGATTAAGAGAAAAGCTTGAACAGAAACACACGAAGACCGCGAAGATCAAACAATATGGCGGCATTTCTTGTTCGGGAGTACCCGATCCAAAAATCCCGCCATGGTGCTTCTTCAATTAAGGAAAACCGTTAGGCGATTTGATGGCTGGGGTACTCGCCAGACATCAAATCGCCTAACATTATCTAGATTTCCTTCATTTCCCCAATCAGTGGTGAAGTCTTCCTCTCAACGTTCTCGCAGGTCAGAACCCGTAAATCGTCCGTAATTGACCGATGGTTGGCAGATTGTCGTAGTACTCGCCCCTTGGCCCCACCCACTGGTTGCCAATCTGCCGGAGCGTTACCGGGGTCATGGACCCATTCGAATTCTGGACATTGATGACCATGGATATGGGTTGCTGCACATATTCCATCTGAACGGGCGCAGGTTGATACACCACTTGCGCGGGTTGCGCCACATAGACAACAGGAGGCGGGGCATACACCACCTGCCTCTGGACATAGACCGGTTCAGGCTGACTTACCGCACAGGCCACGGCGGCAATGGCCGCCACGCCAAACAGCCCAAGCGCCAGTCCCCCGTAATCCCCATGGTAATAGCCGCCATGTCGTCCATGATCATACCCGCCGGAGTGGCTGGAATAACCGCTCCTGCACCCATAAGGATCCGCCATTGTGACCGACCCCGCCAACATCACCGCCACGATTACTGCTGAAATTTTCATTATCTTATTCATGTGAGTTCTCTCTTTGGGAAGTTCACTAACGCCCCTTTGTTAAGATAGACGTTTGATCACGGGAAATATTCACATGAATCTGAAGAGTGGTACCCCGGGCGCGGTTCGAACGCGCGACCTGCAGTTTAGGAAACGGCTGCTCTGTCCAGCTGAGCTACCGGGGCATTGTTGAAATCGAGAGGCATCATAGGGGTGCCCTGCACTCTGTTCAAGCTCAAAGCTCGACGCTACCGTCGCGATACAAAGGGATTGCCGGCAATATAGAAGCGCAGATGCCGTCTGGCCCAGGCCCCGGCGTAATCCACTCCGATCCGGGGCCGCTTCACCATCCTGAATACGGTAGGCCCATCGTCAGCAATATAGAACTCTTCACTCAGAAGATCATGCCGGTTCAACTTATGGTCGATGCCCATCGCCAGGCATAGCAGGCCGGGACCCTGCGTCCGGTCGACGATCCCCTCCAGAGGCTCAACCGCGCGCAGGAGCACCGCCGAAGCAACCCCCTCGGCTTCCGTGACCACATTCATGCAATAATACATGCCATAAATCAGGTAGACGCCTAAGGTTTTGAACTTGATTTTTTGACAATCTGTTCTAGTCTGTTTCACCTGTTGAACTCGTTTGAATGTAAAGAAGGATAAATACCAATGAAAATGAAACTCACTAAGACTGTCGCCAAAGCCGGCAGCAAACCCGCCGTCAAGACTGTTGCGAAAAAAGCGATTCTTAAGCCCGTCGTGAAACCCGTCGTGCGCCCCCCCGTCAAAATCGCCTCCCCCGTGAAAACGAAAGCGGTGCCCCCCACCCCCGTTACCGGTATTGAAGCGCTCCGTCAGGAAATCACAGCCCTCCGTACGCAATTCTCCCGGCAGATGGCCCCGGTCACCACCGGCTCCATGGAGGAAGTGGACGCCTTGCGCCGGGTCCTGAATGATCTGATGGAAGCCCGCATGAACGATGTGATCCGGGAACTGGTCACCATCCGGAACAGCGCGGCCTCGGCGGGCGGAGAAGCCCGGCGTATTGCCGAACAGATGGATGCCCTGCTGTCCGATCTGGGAGCCATGAAGTTCGAGGCGGAACGCCTGGAGCACGTCGATCCCCTGATCCACACCGTCTCCCGCGAAGTTTCCGACTCCTCCCTTCCCGACGGTATCATCATGGAAACCTTGCGCCCGGGGTTTCACACCTCACGCGGCATCATCGTGGCCAAGGCCCTGGTGGCAGTCAACCGGAGGGCATAATTATGGCACGCCTGGGAATAGATTACGGCACCACGAATACCGTGGTCGTCTGTGCGGATCGGGGGCGTTATCCCCTGGTTCCGCATGTCACGGATACCGCCATCGGCCGGGTCGCCCGCGAAGCGTTTCCCTCCTTCTTCGTCTACGACACCACCACGCGCGGACTCCGCTTCGGCGCCGAAGCCGAACGTTCACTGGCCGAACCCGGGGCGGCCCAGCGCTATATCCCGGTCCGCTCCTTCAAACGGCTGTTCCGGAACTATGTGGATGGAATGCGGATTGCCACCGACTCCATTCCCGGCGGTCTGGACATGCGGGACACCTTCCAGCAGTTCACCCGGGCAATCTACGCGTCCGTGCGCGCCTCAGGGATTGTGGGCGCCGCAGAACCCCTTGAAGTCGTGCTCACCTGGCCGGCGAATGCCAATGGGGCCCAGCGCCACCTGACCCGCTCGGCCTTCAAGGAGGCCGGTTTCTCGGTCATCAGCACCTTGAACGAACCCTCCGCGGCGGCCATCGAGTTGGCGGACCGGATGGTACATGGCAACCGGGCCAAGGCGCGCCAGTCCAAGATGACGGTCGCCGTATTCGATCTGGGCGGGGGCACCTTCGACGCCTCCGTTGTGCGCATCCACGCCACCGATTACACCGTACTCAGTTCAGCGGGCATCGAGAATCTGGGCGGGGATGATTTTGACGGCATCCTGGCCGAGCTCTTCTGCGAGAAGTTGAAAATCAAACTCCTCGAGCTTTCCCCTTTTCACCGCACCCTGCTCCTTATGCATGCCTGCCGTGAAAAAGAACGGCTCAGCGCCGGCCAGTCCCGGACCCTCACGATGGACCCCGAGGAAATCGGACTGTCGGGCAATCCGGTCAAAGTGACGGCGGCCGCCTACGAAAAACAGCTGACCGACCTGATCGAGCCGGCCGTGGCAAAGCTTGAAGAAGTCATCACAGCGGCGGGCAACGATGAACTTGAAACCATCTATCTGGTGGGCGGTTCCTCCCGTCTGCCACTGGTGGGAAAACTGATTGCGCACCGGTTCCCGAAAGTGAAACTCTTCACCACGGACAAGCCCTTCAGCGCCACCTCCATGGGTGCCGCCATCCAAAGCGTGGAGACCATGCGGGTGCACGAGGTATTCGCCCGTCATTTCGGCGTGATCCGGTTGGCTGACCACGGGACCCGCGAAGTCTTTGCCCCGGTGTTTCAAGCCGGCTTACGGCTTCCCGCCCGCGGGGAGGCCCCGATTTCGACCGAGGTCCGTTACCAGCCATGCCATAATATCGGCCGGTTCCGCTACCTGGAATGCACCTCGGTAGATGCCGAAGGAAAACCGGAGGCCGGCTTACGGACCTGGTCCGAAATCCTGTTCCCCTATGACACCACGCTGGCCGTCAATGAGATGCTGACCCCGGCCCAGATTTTCCACAGAAATGATCTCGCAGGCGAAGCCCTGGAAACCTATACTTGCGACAGTGATGGCATTATCACTGTGCGAATTCAACGGGCCGATGGCCAGTCCCGCACGTTTGAAGTGTTCCGGGCATAAGATTCAGATGACATGACAGACCCCTCTCAAGACATGACCTCCGAGTTGCCGCTGGTTCAACGGGATCCCTACCTGAAACCGTTTGAATCCGTCATTCGGCGCCGGCTCCAGCTTGCCCGGGCGACGGAAAAGCGCTTAACCCTCGGCAAGACGGCGCTGGCCGACTTTGCGTCCGGTCATGAATTTTTCGGGCTTCACCGGCTCGCTGGCGGAAACTGGATCATTCGGGAATGGGCACCAAATGCTACCGCCATTTCACTGATTGGCGATTTCAACGGATGGAAAGCCACCGCCGCTTTCGCCTTTACCCGGGTATCATCCAGCGGAGTCTGGGAACTGCCGCTTCCGGCTGATGCCTTGAAACATGGAGATCTCTTCAAGCTCCTCGTGGTGTGGCAGGGCGGCTGGGCGGAACGCATCCCCTCCTATGTGCGTCGCGCCATACAGGATGAACACACCAAGATCTTCAGTGCCCAGGTCTGGTGGCCGGAACAACCCTATGTCTGGAAAAACGGTTCCTTCAAACGAGGTGCTGACGCCCCCCGGGTGTATGAGGCTCACGTCGGCATGGCCCAACCGGAGGCCCGCCTGGGTACCTATCGGGAGTTTGAAGAAAAGATTCTGCCCCGGGTTGTGGCCGCCGGCTATAACACCCTGCAGCTGATGGCCATTCAGGAACATCCCTACTATGGTTCGTTCGGCTACCACGTCAGCAATTACTTCGCCGCCTCCTCGCGCTTTGGCACCCCGGAAGAGCTGAAATCCCTGATTGACGCCGCGCATGGCGCCGGACTGGCCGTCATCATGGACCTGGTGCATTCTCATTCGGTCCGGAACGAAACCGAGGGCTTAAGCCGGTTCGACGGCACCCTGACGCAGTATTTCCATGAAGGGGCACGTGGCGATCATGTGGCCTGGGACTCGCGCTGCTTCAACTATGGCAAAACCGAGGTGCTCCACTTCCTGCTCTCCAACTGCCGGTTCTGGCTGGACGAATACCGGTTCGACGGCTACCGCTTTGATGGCGTTACCAGCATGCTCTATTACGACCACGGACTGGGCAAGGCCTTCACCTGCTATGATGACTATTACGGGGCGAATGTGGATGACGATGCCGTCGCCTACCTGTCGCTCGCCAATCAGGTCATCCATACGGTCCGGCCGGATGCCATGACCATTGCCGAAGATGTCAGCGGGATGCCCGGGTTGGGAACGCCTCTTCAAAATGGCGGCATTGGCTTTGATTTCCGCCTCGCCATGGGAACGCCGGACCACTGGATCAAGCTCATCAAGGAGGTTCCCGACGAGCAATGGAACGTCGGCACGCTCTATTACGAATTGACCAACCGGCGCCAGGATGAGAAGACCATTTCCTACGCGGAATCCCATGACCAGGCCCTGGTGGGGGATAAAACCATTATTTTCCGCCTGATTGATGCCGACATGTACACGTCCATGAGCGTCTCCCAGGATAATCTCCGGGTCGAGCGGGGAATGGCCCTGCACAAGATGATCCGGTTGGTCACGCTGGCGACCGCGGGGCACGGGTATCTCAATTTCATGGGAAATGAATTCGGGCATCCCGAATGGATTGACTTCCCGCGGGAAGGCAATCACTGGAGCTATCACTATGCGCGCCGCCAATGGAATCTGCGCGATGACCCGAATCTCCGCTACCGGTTTCTGGCCGAGTTCGACAAAGCCATGATGGGCCTGTGCCGGGATTACAAGCTCATCGAAACACCCGGCCCGCATTTCCTGCATGAGCATGTGTCCGATCAGGTGCTGGCCTTTGAACGGGCCGGGCTTGTGTTCATCTTTAACTTCAGCCCCTCGAAATCCTTTACGGACTACCCCATCCCGGTGCCGCCGGGAAAATACCAACTGCTCGTCGATAGTGACGCGGCGGAATTTGGCGGGTTTGGCCGACTGGCCCCCTGGGGGGAGTATGGCGGAACCACGGGCTCAATTTTGACCTATTTGCCATCCCGGACCGTGCTGGTCTTGACCACCCGGGCTAAAGCACCATGAGCGGGGCAGCACCTTCCCCCTGCCGCGGGCACCTCTTTCATCGCACCACCATGCTGGTGGGCAAGCCGGCCATGGATCGGCTGACCCATATCCGCGTAGCCCTGTTCGGGGTGGGCGGGGTGGGCAGTTGGACCGCAGAGGCCCTGATCCGCTCCGGCGTTGAACACCTGACGCTGGTGGATTCGGATGATGTCTGCTCGACCAATATCAACCGGCAACTCCAGGCCACCACGGTGAATGTCGGGAAATCCAAGGTGGAGGAACTCAAAAAACGGCTTTTGGACATCAATCCCTATGCCACCATCGACGCCCACCATCTGGCCTATACCGGGCGCACCTGCGAACAGTTTGATCTCAAAACCTACGACTATGTCCTCGATGCGATAGACAGCCTCCAGTACAAAGTCATGCTGATCGAACGCAGTCTGGATGCCGGCACCACCGTCTATTCCTGCATGGGGACCGGCGCCAAACTGGATCCGACCCAGATCAAAGCCGGGCCACTCTCCCGTACCCGGATGTGTCCCCTTGCCCGCATGGTCCGGAAACGGCTGGGCAAAAAATGCGTCACCAAGGATTTTCTCTGTGTCTATAGCGAGGAAGTGCCGCTTGATCCCAAAACGGAGACCATCTGCGGTACCGGCCAATGCGCCTGCTCCCATTCCGCCCCGCTTCCATCACTCGCCCCTTCAGACAATGAGGATAATCCCGACTGGTGCGCCCGCAAGACTCAGGTCAATGGGACGGCGGTGCATGTGACGGCGGTATTTGGCTTCACCTTGGCGGGATTGGTCATCCAGGATGTAGTCAAGAAGGCCTCATGATCCGGCGTTGTCTTGATCATTTGATGGGACTTCCCTGTCGGTTTCCCTAGGGCAGACGCATCTAAAATCACCATATTGCGTTTAAAATAAATGGAATTTGATAGAATGAACAAAAAAAAATAAAGAGTGAAGCAAGGGTTGAGTGCATCTCTGAGTTGTGGGGCGGATGTCCCCAGCCGCCTGTCGGAGGATCCACCTGGCAACTAGGCGGATGGGGACATCCGCCCCACAGCGAGAGTCAAAACACAGGGATGCACCCACATCTGGAAATTCTGTCTGATTATCTTGATTCTACTGAATATTTAGATGCGTCTTCCCTGCCCCATTCCCAAACCCTCCTTGACACCTCCTTCTGTTTCTTGTATTTTGTGCGTTAACAGTTTTGTAAACACTCAGCACTTTTTATGAGCGAATCGACGGCACAAGTAAGGAAGCGGCTAACGGAGGTAGGGGGACGAACCGCCCAGGACCTCGGGTTGGGCCGTATTGTTGGGCAGCTGCTCGTCCATCTCTATCTCACTCCCGCTGAACAGTCGCTGGAGGATCTGGCAAAAGAGCTGGAACTGAGCAAGGCGGCGGTCAGCATTGCCGCGCGCCAGTTGGAAAGCCTCGGCCTCCTGCGCCGTTCCTGGAAATCAGGGGACCGCAAGACCTATTACCGGACCGCCGACGACATCGCCAGCGCCCTTCATCAGGGCCTCCTTATGATGGTCCGCAATAAAATGAGCCTATTGGCGACAGAACTTCAGCAGGCCGAATCAGAATTGAAAACCGGAGCACCGGAATCAGAAGCAGAGTTCATCTTGGGCCGCGTCAAACGCGCCCGAAAACTCCGGGATACCGCCATGTCGGTCCTGGAGAATCCGCTGGTCAAACTGTTGACGCGAGTGAGTTGATTTTTTTGAGTATTGCCTGCGACGGCAGGCCCGGCGTAAGTGCCGCATAATTTACAGGGACGAAGTCTGCCCACAGGTTAAGCAACTTAACAACATTACAACTTAACAACCGTGCATAGAACTCATATCAAAGCCAATCAGCCCTGGTGGAAAATCAACTGGAAAGAGATCGTGGAATACCGCGACCTGCTCTGGATGTTGACCGTCCGGGATCTGACCGCCATCTATAAGCAAACCATTTTAGGGCCGCTGTGGTTCATCATCCAGCCCCTGATCACCACCTTGGTGTTCACAGTCATTTTCGGGCAGTTGGCCAATATCTCCACGGACGGGGTCCCGAAAATCGTTTTCTACATGAGTGGGACGGTGTTATGGAATTATTTCTCAGGCTGTATGACCCAGGGCGCAAATTCCCTGGTGTCTAATACAAGTATCTTGTCAAAAGTCTATTTCCCCCGGCTGATCATCCCGCTTTCCGGAGTGATCAGCAACCTGGCCCACTTTGTCCTGAATCTCGTCATGTTTCTCGGGTTTTACGCTTACTTCCTGGGATTCACACCATCCTCCATGCACCCGCGCTGGGAATTATTCCTGTTTCCCCTTCTGGTTATCCAATGCGCGCTGATCGGACTCGGCGTCGGATTATGGGTGGCGGCCTTGACGACAAAATATCGCGACTTGCGCTTTGCCCTCACCTTTCTGACACAGATCTGGATGTATGCCACCCCCATCGTCTGGCCGGCTTCACTGGTGGTGCGTCCCTCCATGAAAATCCTGCTTTGGGTCAATCCCCTATCATTTGTGGTCGAAAGCGCCCGCTGGATGTTCACCGGCACCGGTACTGTGACCCTGTTAGCCGCAACCGTCAGTGTGGCCATTACGCTAATCTTGCTGGCCAGCGGTTTATTAGTCTTCAATCGCGTTCAGCGCAATTTTGTGGATACGATATGACAACCACCGCTATCTCTGTTCAAAATCTCTCAAAATGCTATCACCTTGGCACCATCGGGCGCCATACACTGGTGGATGAGGCACAGTACTGGTGGCACAAACTGCGTGGCCGTGACCCACATGAACACTTCAGCAAGGTAGGCCATACCGCCACCGAGGCCCGCAAAGTCGAGGCCGAACGCAAAGGCGCCGATCTGTTCTGGGCACTGAAGGACGTTTCGTTCGACGTGGAACAAGGCAGTGTCATCGGCATCATTGGCCGTAATGGAGCAGGCAAGTCCACGTTGTTGAAAATCCTCACCCGGATCACGGAACCCTCATCCGGCGAAGCCTTTATCAATGGCCGTGTAGCCTCGCTTCTGGAGGTAGGGACAGGCTTCCACCCGGATCTGACGGGGCGCGAGAATGTCTATATGAACGGCACGATTCTGGGCATGAAAAAACGCGAGATTGCCGCCAAGTTTGACGAGATCGTCGCTTTCTCGGAACTGGAACAGTTCATTGACACCCCGGTGAAACGCTACTCCAGCGGAATGTATGTGCGTTTGGCATTTGCCGTCGCCGCCCATCTGGAGCCGGAAATCCTTTTGGTGGACGAGGTGTTGGCCGTCGGCGATGCGGCGTTCCAGCAGAAATGCCTAGGAAAAATGGGAGAAGTGGCAAAAACCGGCCGGACCATTCTCTTCGTTAGCCACAACATGGCGGCAGTGCAAAATCTGTGCAGCCGCTGTGTGCTGATCCACGAAGGGAAGGTTGCCGCTGACGGCCAACCCCGGCAGGTGATCCATCACTACATCAATGGCGTCATTGACCAGACGTTGGCACGGGTTGATTTGGCCCATCGCACGGATCGGAGTGGCTCCGGGGTCGTCAAGCTCACCGCCTGGCATCTGGAGGATTCTGAAGGCCGTCCCATCCAAACCGCCCGCAGCGGCGACCCGATGGTGGTCGTGCTGTCATATGAATGTGATCGCGCCAAAGTCCCCCTACGCGAGGTGGATTTCGGGCTCTCCATCCAGGACTCCTCTGGAGTCCAAATGCTGACGGTGATCTACGGGTCATATCAGGGAAACCTGTTTGATTTACAAACCCCCCGTGGCGAAGTGAGATTCCGGCTGAACAAGTTGCCATTCGCGGCGGGCCGCTATCGCCTCGGGGCACGCATCACCGCGAGAGGGAGCGAAGTGGACTGGCCTCGTGACGGCATTGGGCACCTGCAAGTCGCTGAAGGGGATTTTTATGGCACCGGCCGGCGTGGTTTCGGGCAAGGGGCCCCCGTACTGTTGCAGGGCGACTGGACTTTGAACGAGAAGGAGCAAACATGATCATGACAGACTCATTACGGTGGATACGCTCCCGTTTCTGTCCGCCGCCGTTGCGCCATTCGTTCGGCCTCAATGGCTTAGACTTGAAACTGGCCCCCTATTTGAAAAAGCACGGAGGCTTCTTTATCGAAGCCGGAGCAAATGACGGGGTCAGCCAGACCAATACCCTGTACTTCGAGCGGTACCGGGGCTGGACAGGCCTTCTGGTCGAACCTGTACCCGAACTGGCTGCACGATGTCGGGTCAACCGTCCTCGCTGTATTGTCGAGTCATGCGCGCTGGTGGCTTCTGATGCCGAGCCCAAGAGCATCACGATCAAGTGTCTTGGCCTGATGAGCCAGATTCCCGGCGCGCAGGACAAGGCGGAGGAACAACGGCACGAAACCGTCGCGTCACAACACCTGAAACGGGGCCAACAACCCTGCCTCGTGGAAGTTCCAACCCGAACTCTGAGTTCTATCCTGGATGCCCATGGCGTCAAACAGATTGATCTGCTTTCCCTCGATGTCGAAGGCTATGAACCTCAAGTGCTGGGTGGCCTGGATTTTCAGCGGCATCGCCCCGGACATATCCTGATTGAAGTCCGCGACGAGAAACTGATCCGAAGCCGACTTGATCCGTACTACCGTCTTTTGACAGTGTTGGATACTAACGACGACTACGCCGACATGTTATTTGTCGCCCGATAGAAACACGCAGCCTTTTTTCAGCTAATGACCACACCCGTCATATTCTTTGCCTACAACCGCCCCCAGCAGACCTTACGGGTCCTGGATGCCCTATCGTGCCAATCGGTTCGGCCTGCAGAGGTGCTGGCCTTTTCCGACGGCCCCGCGCGGCCCGAGGATGAAGCGGGCGTGCGCGAAGTCCGTGATCTCCTTCGCAACTACCGGGACTTACCCATCACTCTCACCGAGCGCCCAACCAACCTAGGGTCTGCCGGCAATATTGTCTCTGGCCTGAACGAAATTTTCGAACGATACCCCCAAGCCATCGTGGTCGAGGACGACGTACTTCCATCAGAAGTGTTCTGCGAAGCCATGGAGCGCTTGTTGGACGTTTACCGGAATCAACCCCGAATCTTCTCCGTGGGGGGCTATCCCACCATCGGCCCGGACGCCCTGCAGAGGTATCCCTTCGATGTGATCCTCTCGCCCCGTTTCGCCTGCTGGGGCTGGGCCACGTGGGCAGACCGGTGGCAGATGGTGGGCGCCAATGTGCTAAAGTATCGCCCAACATTTGAATCTCCTGACCAAATCCCACGGCAGGCCGGGGATGACGTGGTGCAAGCAGTGCGCGCGGTAAATAAATATCCCGGCCGTTATTGGGACTATCCGGTTTTCCTGGAGTGCCTCCAACGAGATTGGTTACACGCACTAACCAAGGCCTACCTGACAAACAACATCGGCTTGGACGGGGGCGTCAACTACCGCCCGAACCTGCGACTCAAGAAATTTGTGATCAAAACTAATCCCATGTCCCGTGAGATTCCGGCTCGCTTCCCTGAAATCGAATTGCGCCCGGATGTTACTGCGGCCACCCGGCAATATGTGGCAGCTCGTGAGCGCGCAGCAAGCCCTTCCCGGCTTGACCAAGCCTATGATTCCGTCCAGAGGATGTTGCGCTGGTGGCGTGGTCCCCATCAAAACAGAAGCCGCCCCAGACAAACTCTGGATTGGTTCTGGCAACAGTTTCTCTGGTATTATCGTTCGTCAAAATCGATTCAACAAGGCCGCCGCGCCAACCTGATCGGACATGACTTTTTCCAGTTTGGACGTTCGCTGGGTTTTCGCCTGCTCATCAAAGCCCATCATGCATCGTGGCGATTGCTGTCAACCCCTTTAAGTAGTACGCGATATTATGAATTTTCCTTTGCGCGCGACTCATTGCCGGCCAAAATCAAACACTGCCTGGACGTAAGTTCTCCTTATTTATTCAGTTTATATGTAGCCAAGCGCCATCCTTCGGCACACTTGCAAATTATCAATCCTGATTTGCGTGATGTGCAACAGACCCAATCCATTATTGAAACCCTCCACTTCACCAACGTCGCCACACAGCCAGTCGGGATAGAATCACTCCCCGTTCGAAAAGGCGGATATGATGTCATTTGGTCGATTTCCGTCATCGAGCACATTCAGAATGGCCATCATGACGACACGTGGGCAGTCCAGCAAATGTTCTCCGCCCTGCGCTCCGGGGGGCATCTGATCCTGACGGTTCCCGTTGATCGGACATTCCGGATCGAGTACCGCCAAAACGATTGTTACGGGACCCAACAACCACAAGTCCTGCCTGACGGAACGACCCAAACCTTCTTCCAGCGCTGGTATGATGCAGACGCCATCGAGCAAAGATTAATCCGGCCCCTGGGAATACAGCCCACTCGCATTGGCTGGTATGGGGAAAAACAGCCCGGTCATTTTCATCATTATATTCAAGATTGGATCCGTGATGGCAATCATGTCGCGGTCAAGGATCCCGAACTATTTGCGCTTCATTACAAGGTTTTTGATTCATGGGAAACCATGCCTGGCTGTGGCGTTGGCGCCCTTCTATTTGTGAAACCGTGATGGATTATGAAGATTTGGATTGATGGAATGGTCTACGCACGCAGTCCCGTTGGCGGCATCCGTAGATATTTTGATGAGCTTCTGGTTCGGTTGCCTAAAATGGACGCCTCGGCTGAATGGTTCGTCTCCGAAGTGATTCCAGGGAGCGTGGGTATCCATGACAATATTCATGTGGTCCCGGTATTCTCCTCTTTCCATGGAGCGTTGACTCATCCGGCACGTGCCCTGCAGAGTTTATCAAAGCGGGCCAAGCTCTACGGGAAGGGCCCCGATATTTTTCACTCGAGCTATTATACCAAAAGCCCCTTCCCCAAAAGTCGCAATGTGGTAAGCGTTTATGATTTTGTCGATGCGCATCATCCCGACCTTCACCCCAACGGATCGGCCTTCCTTGCACAACAACGATCAGCCATCGAAGCAGCGGATGGCGTGATCGCCATAAGTGAATGCACCAAACGGGATATCCTTAAATTTACCAATACCCCACCGGAACGTATCCGGACCATTCAGTTAGCCGTTGGCGATGTATTTCGCACCGCCCAGGTCGCTTCCGCTGCGTGCCAACATTTACGCGATACAGTATGCCAAGGGCACCCCTACTGGCTTTTCGTGGGACGTCGTGGCTCATACAAGAATTTTACACGGATACTCGAGGCTTACGCGGCTTTAGCCCCCTCTATGACGGCACATCTTGTCGTTTGTGGCCCGGATGAACCATTGGCAAAAGAGCATCAAGCCGTTATAGATAAACAGGGGCTGAACACGCAAATTCATTTCCTGGGCGCCGTAAGCGACCAGCGTCTTGTAGAATTGTACGCTGCGGCTAAACTCTTAGTGTACCCCTCTTTAGCTGAGGGGTTCGGGATACCCCTGCTCGAAGCCATGGCCTGCGGCACGCCGGTGGTCTGCTCTGATATTCCCGTATTCCGGGAAGTAGCGGGTTCAGCAGCTGAATATTTTAACCCCCTTTCCTCCGATGACATGGCCGCAGCGCTTTGTCGCGCAACTGAAGCGAGCCGCTATGCAGAACTGATTCAGCAAGGCGCCGTTCGGATTACCCATTGGCCATCGTGGGATGACGTAGCGAGCGAAACCTTGTCTGTTTATCAACAACTACTTACATAAACAACAGATCACACCCTTTTTACCCCCATGCCCAAGTACTCCATCATCATCGCCACTTACAACCGCGCCGATTACCTCCGGCAAGTTGTGGATTCGGTGCTTGGGCAGACCTATCGGGATTTCGAACTGGTGGTTTATGATGACGGATCCACCGACGATACTCAGTCGGTATTGAAAAGTTATGGGGATCGCCTCCGAACCCAGCGTGGATCGAACAAGGGGATTGGCGCGGCCACGAATGCCGCCCTGGCTATGGCCCAGGGCACCTATGTGTCCATCATTGGAAGCGATGACTTCTGGATGCCGTGGACATTGGAGCAGGTGGACAAGGTAGTCGAGGCCGTGGAACAACCTGCAGGCGTGTATCTGTATCCAACCTATTTTATGGGTGATAATGTTCCAAAACAACCTGCGGACCCGAGTCCGGTATCCTATCGCGTTTTTAATTCTTACGCGGAAGCCCCTCCCTCTGTGCCGGATGGGTCCGGCATGCTGGGGGCCATCCCCCGTCAACTCCTGGTGTCCGCTCAGGGCTTCTGGGAGTACAGATATTCCGGCTGTGACACTGATCTGATACTCCGGCTCTCCCGTAAGATGCGCTATGTCTGTATGGACGCACCCACGACCGTCTACGTGCGTGAACATGCAGGTCGCACCATGCGGCTGATGCAGCCACGATTCGAAGGCGTGAAGCAGATGCTGAACCATTTTCACAATGGACTGTACGGGCATGGGGCAAACGACCCACTGGTTGCCAAGCGCATCGTCCGGTTCGGAATATCTGTGTCGCTCCACCTGACGAAGCAGTTCGGAGCCTGGCGCGAAAGTGCCGATCTGTTCCGCCAAACGGTTCACATTCTACCGCGCCGGAACAGGCTCGGCCTGAGCCTCTGGTATGGAGGATATCTGACCGCAATCATGACGAGTCGTCTTCTTGAACAGGTCGGCCAACATTGCGCCCGACGCCTATCTGGCCCCTGGTCCGATCCAACCCTGAATACCCCCGGCGCCTAAGGCGTCCTTCACATCCTATGCCACTTTATTCCATCATCATCCCGACATACAACCGAGCGACATTTTTACGGGAGGCGTTGGCCTCGGTCTGGGCGCAAACCTTTCAGGATTATGAGGTGATTGTCTGCGACGACGGATCAACGGATGACACGTCGAAGGTGCTGGCCGATTGTGGTGACCGCATCACGGTAGTGCGGACGCAGCGGCAGGGACCAGCAGCGGCACGCAATGCGGCCGCCGCTGTTGCCTGCGGCGCCTACCTGACCTGTCTGGACAGCGACGACACATGGCTTCCATGGACATTGGCATCCATTAACGAAACGGTTCAGAAATACGGACCGACTTGCCTGGTGTATATGATCCGGACCCCTATGGAAACGACCCTCACCCGGACGTGGGTGAATACAGAACTGAAAACCGAGTGCTATCCTGACTTCATTGCAGCGCCAACCTATGCTTCACACGCTGCCAGTCTCATCGGTGCTATCCCTCGCGCCCTGTTCATGAAGTCAGAGGGATTTCATCAGGGATTGATCACTGACGAAGATTTGGATTTACTCCTGCGGATTGGATCCCATATCCCCTATATTTTGATTACGGAACCGGTGACCATGTTGCATCGTTCTCATCAGGGCAATACATCAAATAACATAGCCCTACTGTACGAGAGCAGCCTACGCCTTCTCGAGGAGGAGTTCGACAAACAAGCCTATGCCGGTGGTGCGGGCCGGGCTCATGCCCGTCGCAGCCGATTAGGAAACATCTTCGCCCGGCGATGCGTTAAACTCGCCCATGCCTCCCAATTTCAGTTGGCATTACGTCTCTATTTCAGGGCACTACGCCCCTTGGTGTCGGCGCGGAGGTATGGCTTTATTCTCACATTCCCCCCTTATGTTGCCGCACGTTTGGGTATGGCACAGTGGGGTGGTGAAAGCCTGCCCACTCATGAGTGAACTAAAAGGAAAATGCGCGCAACCATGATTCCCCCTTCCATAAACACCCCCCTAGTGTCCATTGTCCTGGGTTCGTTCAACCGCAAGTGGTATCTCCAGCAGACGATCGCCTGTTTACGCAGGGAGCTCAAGACCGTAGGCGGTGAAATCATCATCGTGGAAGGCGGCTCCACCGATGGGTCTGTCGAGTGGCTGGCGAAGCAGAAGGATGTGGTCCTGATCCTCCAGCACAACAAAGGCAACTGGCAGGGGCAACCGCTGGAACGGCGGAGCTGGGGTGGCTTCATGAACCTCGGATTCAAGTGCGCACGGGGCAAATATATCCTCATGGTCAGTGATGATGTCATCCTTGAATACGGCGCCTTAGCCAGGGGCATCCAGGAGTTTGAATCGGCATTGACGGCAGGCCAAAAATTGGGAGCACTGGCATTCCCCTGGTTGGAGTGGCCGACCCAACCGAAGCTCTGGATCCGCAAGGTGTTCGGCCAGGTCTACGTCAACCACGGCCTGTTCCTGCGTGCCGCGCTGGAGCAGGTCGGCTGGATCGATGAAGGATTCCAGTTCTATTTTGCGGACTTCGATCTCTGCATGCGCCTGGTTCAGGCGGGATATCAAATCGATATTTCCCGTGGGGCGCGGGCGCTACACAACTACCACGCGAACACATTCCTTCGGAAAGACAACATGGACCGGGCGCAAGGGGATAAAAAATATCTGTTGGAAAAATGGCACTCTCTCTGGGTGGATGGCAATCCGTCACAGCTAAACGAATGGGAGTACCAGACGGGCTGCCTGACACCCGCAACCCTGCAGGTTTTTGAACGCCGCTGGCGCAGCCCCGCATTTGTCTGCTACGCCCTCGCCACTTATGGGCGGGCCTGGATGCGGCAGTGGGCCAGCCGCTGGCAAGGATCACCAAAACCATGACGACAAACACAAGGGCCGCCAACAGAACGCAGCGGTGGTGGACAGAACGCGTCCTCCCCCGTGCGATCTTCCTCAAACAGCGCTGGCTCCGTGCCGGCAACTGCCACATCACCTGCCCGGGAAACCAGGACGGGCTGGGCGCGCAACTCCAGGCGCGCCTCTCCGGCATGCTCTTTGCGGAGTGTCAGGGGCTGACGTATGTCCACAGTCCTTTCACCTCCCTCCACAACACGCCCGCCGACGAGCCCGACTGGCCGACCCGGTGCGAACGGTTTTTCGGGATCGGGGCCGGCGAGTTGGCGGTTGCGGATGTGGCACACGAGCTGGGCGAGCCCCGCCGGGTGAACAACCCCACGCAAATCCGGATGATCGACGACAGCTTCTGGTCAACGCCCAACTGCCATGCGTACGCAGACCTGTATCCCCACCAGTACCTGCGCCTGACCGACCGGTTTGCCGCGCGCTACCACGCGGCTCCGAAGGACGGGTGTACCGGCTACTACACCCCCGGCGTCGTGAACGTCGCCTTACACCTCCGCCGGGGACAGGACCTCGCGCACAAGCTGCACCTCATGACCCGCAGCGATGATAGCGCCGTACTCCTGCAGACGATCACCGATGCGCTCCACGACACGGATGCGCCCTATGTGATCAGGGTGTTTTCGCAAGGGACCGAGGAGGATTTTCCCGAACTGCGCCGGTTCGGGGTCGAGTTCCACCTGAACGAAGAATTACTTTCCACCTTCCACAGCTTGGTGCTCTCCGATGTGCTGGTCATGGCTAAAAGCTGCCTCAGCTACAGCGCGGCGCTGCTTTCCAAGGGTCTTAAAATCTATGGACCGACCGGACACCGACCGCTTCCTGGCTGGCTGGTGCTTGGAAAGGACGGACGGCTGGACCAACGGCACCTGACACAACGCCTGAAGGCGTACACGGGGCAAACCACATTATGAATATGCTACCGGAAAGAATCATGCAGATGTTGAGAACGTTCACGCTGCCGCGCCAACGGCTGCGTTCCGATCCGCGGCGCATCGCCGTGGCCATCCCGACACACAACCGGGCCGACCGCGTCCTGCAGGTCGTTCAACGGATGCTTCCCGATCCGCGCATCGGCGAGATCGTCGTGCGCGACGATGCCTCGGATACTGCGAATTTTGACAAGATGGCGGCCGGCCTCGGCCGGCTCGGACCGCGGGTGCGGCTCTTTCGCAATGCCTCCAACCTGGGTGCCTTTGGCAACAAGCTGGCGGTCGTGGGCGACTGCCGTCTGGACTGGGCGCTTCTGCTCGATTCCGACAACCAGTTCGGCCCGGACTATCTTGACCGCTTCTATGCCTTGGCGACATGGTCCGAGCGGGTGATTTACTGTCCCCAACGCGCCCGGCCCCGGTTTGACTTCAGCTTCCTGGCCGGCACGACGATGGACCTGAAAGCCGCGCCCGCCCTGTTTACGCCGGCCTGGAAGGATCCGATGTGCGTTTTCCTGAACACTGGAAATTACATCGTGCCGGTCAAACCCTACGTGGCCGGGCTTACGCCGTATGCCAGCCGGAATGTGGGGGGGGCCGATGTGTTCTTTGCGAACCTGGTATGGCTGCAGGGGGGCGGGCTTCTCCATGTCGTGCCCGGCATGGAATACGACCACGACGTGCACGAAGGGAGCTGGTTCAAGGAGACCGCCGCGCAGAGCAAGCCGCTGGTACGCCAGATGCAGGCCGCGCTGGAATCGGGCAACCCGTCAGCGGTTTCTGCCCTACTCGCGACGATGGGCCATGAAAGTGCAATCCATGAATAAAGTAAAACCAGGAGATGGAGTAACCGCATGACCAGCATCGTTGTAACGACCATATTCGAGCCGGCCTTTCTCGACAGCTATGTGGAGGCCTTGCAGGCGGGCCATCTTTCCGACACAGCCAACCTCATCATCATTCCGGACCGGAAGACACCGGCAAGCGTGGGGCGTGCGGCGATGGCGGCGCGGCAGAAAGGCTTCCGCGTCGCCTGCCCGACGCTCGAGGAGCAGGAGACATTCCTCCAACGCCTGGGACTGCCTGCGGGGTTCATCCCCTATGACACCGACAACCGGCGGAATGTCGGATACCTCATGGCCCTGGACCAGGGGTGCGAGACGCTGGTCTCGATCGACGACGACAACTATTGCCCCGCAGGCACCCGATTCGTCGAAGACCACCGGGTCGTGGGCGGGACGACCGCTGATCCCATCGTGCACTCGTCAGATGGCTGGTTCAACGTCTGCAGCCTTTTGAAAAGCGGGGAGCGCACGGATCGGGCTGACACAAATCAGGACGGTCAGCAGGAAGATGCGGAGGGCATATTTCCCCGGGGATTCCCCTATTTTGCGCAGCGTGCGGAACGGGAAACCAAATGGATACATGGCGGGACGCCGCTACCCATTGCCATGAATGTCGGACTGTGGCTTGATGAGCCGGATGTCGATGCGGTATACCGTCTGTGCCGGCGGCCCAAAGTCCTGACATTCAAAGGCCCCAGCGTCATCATGGGCCCGGATGTCTGGTCGCCCATCAACACGCAGAACACCGCGCTGACGCGAGCGGCCGCGCTGACCTACTATTACGTCCGGATGGGGTTCCCCCTGCAGGGACTGCAGATTGACCGCTACGGCGACATCCTGAGCGGCTACCTGACGCAGAAGTGCGTGAAACACCTTGGGCAAGGGATCCGGGTCGGCACGCCTATCCTGGATCATCGTCGGTCGCCGCATAACCTGTTCAAGGATCTTTACCATGAGCTGGCCGGCATGGTTTTGATTGAGGAGCTGATCCCATGGATGATAGAAGTGAAATTGTCGGGGGCCACACATTTGGAAGCCTATGCATGCCTGGCGGACCACCTCGCGGCGGAGGCGGACCAGTTCAAAGGCTTTGTTTGGGACCACGGCGGCCGTGATTTCCTGACTGACACGGCAAACTGTATGAAGACCTGGATCAAAGCAGTCGCTTCCATCGGATAATGTAAGGCGGGGGAATATCAATGAGTAAAGCTGAACATGATGCCCGGGCCGCACACGAACGCGGTACCGTGAAACACTATGACCGGCCCTGGTACCGGAGCGCATCCAGCGTGTTGACCCGACGCGGGTTGCGCGGCTTGCGTTGCCTGGACCTCTGTGCCGGGAATGCCGAATTCTCTGAGTTGTTGCGTGACCAGTTCGGCATGAAGGTCACCTGCGCAGACTATGCCCCCGCCCACCTCGCCCATCAGCAGGCACTCGGCTTCGACACCTTGCACGTGGATTTGGATGCCGATGCTTCAGAGGTGGACCGTGTGGCCAAAAATCATGCCGGCACATTCGACCTCGTGGTGTCACTGGCGACCATTGAACATGTGTTCGACTCGGACAACTTCCTGCGCCTGTGTCATACCGTCCTCAAGCCCGGCGGCATGCTATTGGTCAACACCCCCAACATCTCGTATTCCGGTTACCGGCTCTATTCCTTATGCAGTGGCAACCGGCCGTTCGGTGAGGGGCATCATGTGCGTTTCTGGGATTTCCGATTCCTCCGGACAAATCTGTTTCTGAATGGCTTTAGCGTAATTGAGGATGGGCGCCAGTTTCATTCCCTGCCAGCCGACCCTTTGACCCGGGCCTTCCGTGGCCGGAAGTGGTTAGCAAATTCCGTGGCCTGGCTGTTTCATGCCTGCCGCTTCCTGCAGCACCTGCCGGGAGGCAAACACTGGTTCGCAGACGAATTAACCATCCTGGCCGAGAAAGATGACGCATATCCGGTTGGTTTCTCGCTTGCGCGCGTCAAATCGCAACTAAATCAGCTCCATGGCAGGCCCGAAGAACCGTTGGCCATCCAACGATTGAAAAACGCCCAGCAGCGCGGCTGGCTGCGGGAACACCTGATGCTGAACGACATGGCACAGACATGCCGGGAGGCCCCGTCGAAAACCCTATGAATACACCTCAAATCATTGCGATCGTCCTCATCAAGAATGAGGATCTCTTCATCGAAGCCGTCCTCCGGAACATTCTTGAGTTCTGCGATCGGATTTATGTTGCCGACAATCACTCCACCGACGGTACAGCGGACATTGTCCGGCGAATGGCGACGCAACATCCAAAAATCGAATACAAAACAGTGGATCATCCTTCCGAGTCACACGATTGGATCGCTGGTTATGCCGGTGGACCGAACTGGGTGTTCGGCGTGGATGGAGATGAGGTCTATGACCCGGTCGGCCTCAAGCGGTTCCGCGCCGATCTGCTCGCCGGCCGGTATAACCAGCATTTCAAACTCCTGGGGAATGTACTGAACGTGCGTCAGTTTAACCGTGACCGGCAACGCGCCACGGGCCACCTCGCCCCACCCTGCCGGAGCATGGTGAAACTCTATAACTTCGGAGCCATTGAGTCCTGGCCCTCCCCCTGCCCCGAGCGACTTCACGGCGGAACCATTACCTATAAACCCGGTTACAACGAACACTCCGTGTGTGAACTGCACAAGCAGTTGGATTGGGAGGCAACCCCGTTACGGTGCCTGCACCTCTGTTTCACGCACCGCAGCAGTGTGGACCTGCGGCGTAACACCGAAAAGGTGAAGATCCGCAAAGGGGTGGGAGAGGCAACCATGTGGTCATTCAATCTCCGCTCCTGGGTGTTTTCGCTGTTCGGGCGCGAGGACATCCCTTATTTCAAGCGCGACTTTTACATGCGGGGCCCGCAGGTTGAAAAAGATATCAGTTCATTTGGCTTATAAGCGGCCACCACACCCATGTTCACGCATTGGATCGAATTATTGCAGGGCCGTTTCGAAGCCCTTGTCCAACGCCACCCCATCCTTTTGATGGTGGGCGCCACGGTATTCAGCATCCTCTACACCGGGCTTGCGGTGGCCTCGGACACCATCTATTACCAGCTCTCCCTGGACCCCTTCCGCACCAGGTTGGATCTGGCGCCTGCAAACTACTTTCAGGAAACCCTGCTCCAGCCGCTCTGCGCCCATGCCCTCGGCCTCAAGACACTTACCGCCTACAGCCTATTTTGCATGACCCTGGTTTTCTGCGGATTCGCGGCCTTTGCGACCCTGGTGGCATGGCGGTCCCACCGGAAAACGGCGGCCCTTTTCCTCCTGATACTCCTCGCACATCCGGTCAGAGGCGTTCTCTATTCTTTCGTCGGCATGCCCGACGCCATGACGTTCGTCATGACCGTGCCCTTTCTGTTTCTAAACGCCCCGCTCGCCCTGGGGCTGTTGGCCCTCTTGGCCGCCACCAACCATGCCGTTTTTTTATTTATTATCCCCACGCTCTGCCTCTTACGTTGGGCCGCACACGAGCCGGGATTCCGCTGGCCCCAACTCATCGCATCTATTGCCGGGCTTGCCTTGGGCCGCTGGGTGCTTCATGGCTTTCTAATGGCATATGGAATCGAACTGGTCTCCCGTTATCACTGCGCTCGCAGTTTGCCGCTGGTCAATCTGGTGCATAACAACTTTTCTCAGCTTCCCATGACCCTGTTTTCGCTTCACGGTGCCGTGTGGGTGGCCTTGGCAGCCAGTCTGGCCATTCTCTGGTCATCCACACCACGCTACGTTCTGCTGGCGCTAGCAGCCCAGACCAGTCTCTATGGCATCACCTTCTTCACCTCAGACACGACACGGGTCTTTACGCTTCTGGCCTGGGCCCCCGCCTTGCATGCCGTGATCTGCGCCAACCGCCATGTCGAGCAATCCTGGACGCCGGCATCGCAGGGACAGTGGCAGGGGGCCCTGCTGCTGGTCGGCCTGGCCGGACTCCTGCTCCCAATGTACTCCGTATGGGGCGGTTTCGTGATTCCCTGCAATTCATTGCCGTTTTATCAGTCAATTCTGGCTCATATTGTTGCCGCACTATAACCGGCGACCCGTTTTCTGAGAGAGGATACTATTATGGAAAAGTTTAAAGTTTTCTTCACAGGTGGTGAAGGCATCAGCTGGGCTCTGGACCATGATCTCCACCACTTGACACAGCTTTCAAAAGAATTCGTCGAGGTGGTCCCTCTTGAGAAGGCGGACATCATCCACACCGTGTTTTGGCATTCCCTTCTGCAACTGCCCCCGAAACAGCTAGCCGGCAAATGCGTGATTGCCAGCATTGCGGACAAGCCCCATATCGTCTTCAACCGCCCGGAATATCTGAAGGTACGCGAACTCATTGATATCTGGCTTTGCGAGTATGTTGAATCGCTCCAGTTTGTGAGCAATTGCGGACTTCCCTGCATGCTCTTCCCGGACGCCATTGACGTAATGCAGTTCGCCCCTCCACCGGACCGGAAGGAAGCCTCCGCCGCCTTGAAAGCACGGTTCGGGATTCCGTCTGACCGCCACCTGATCGGTAATTTTCACCGGGACTCATCAGGGTCCGACCTTTCCCTTCCCAAGAAACAGAAAGGCGCCGATGTCCTGTTGGAAGTGGCAACCCTCCTGCACCGCAGGGGCCTGCCCGTGCATTTCCTGCTGGCCGGGCCCCGACGTCACTGGATTCGCAGGGAATTTAAAGCCCGGGGTATCCCGTACACCTTTGTCGGACAGGAAATCGCGAAGGACGACATTGCGGAGAATACGCTGAGCCTGGATGAGGTCGCAAAACTGTACAGGGGGCTGGATGCCTATGTCATTTCAAGTCGCTGGGAGGGGGCCCCGAATTCAGTATTGGAATGCGCTGCCAGCAAAACCAAACTAATCAGCACCCGCGTCGGCCAGTCTCCCGATATCCTGTTCAGGAACCAGATTTTCGACAGCGCAGAAGAAGGGGCCCGAATGCTGGCAAGGGACATCGAGGATAACTATCTTGGCCCCCTGATCGAGACCGCCTATGAGCATATCCACAAATTCAACACGCATCAGGCCATCGCCGGTCGACTCAAATATATCTATGAACAGGCCCTGCTGAACGCCTCCCCAAAGCGAGCCGTCATGGCTCAGGTGGTCCGGCCCTCAGGCATTGCTTCATGGTTTGGCCGGGGTAAAGCCCCGGTCGTCAACCCGAACCGCGAGATTCGAAGGACACAGATCGAACAACGGATCGGGAAGAAGAAACAATTAACCTTCGCGCTATGGAACGATTTTCAGCCGCCCCCCTATGGTGGCGGCAACCAGTTCATGATCGCACTCGAAGGGGCTTTAAAACGGAAGGGCATGGCGGTAGTCCGGAATTCAGGGGTTGGTGCCGATGCACATGTCATCCAATCCATCTGGTTTGATCGTGAAAAGTTTGACCGGGAACTCGAACCTGGCGCCGTGGTGGTCCACCGAATTGATGGTCCCATCGGTTTGTATCGCGGGAATGACACCAAAAGCGACGCCGCCTGCTACAAAATCAACCAGGAGCTGGCTGACGTCACCGTCATGCAGAGCGGGTGGAGCATGAGCCAGACCTACGATCTCGGGTTCAAACCCTTCCGGCCTGTCCTGCTCTGGAACAGCTGTGATGGGGCCATTTTCAATAAAGAGGGATGCCTCCCCTTCGACCCGAAACGCAAAACCCGGCTGATTTCGACCGCCTGGTCTGACAACCCTCGCAAGGGCCGTGATACTTACCGGTGGCTGGATGAGCATCTCGACTGGACCCGCTATGAATACACTTTCGTGGGACGTATTCAAGAGACCTTCAAGAATATCCGGGTGGTGGAACCTGTGGACTCAATTAGTCTGGCCAGCATGCTGAAAGAGCATGATGTTTTCATCACCGCTAGCCAGCGCGACCCCTGCTCAAACTCGTTGGTTGAGGCGTTGAGTTGCGGGCTTCCTGCTGTTTACCTCCACGACGGCGGACATCCGGAGCTGGTTGAGTTCGGCGGTCTGGGATTCCGCGACCCGCTGGAAATCCCCGCCTTACTCGAGCGTATCACCGCTCATTATGAATCGTTCCAGAATACGATCTGGGTGGACAGCATGGATGAACTTGCTGACAAATTCATCGCCTGTGCCCGTCTTGCCGCTGTGATCTAATGGAACCAGTCACCTGATCCGAGCCTGGGGCAATTGATTTCAGACAACTCATTGACACATGCTGTTCAACTCATTCCAATTCATGCTGTTCTTCCCGCTCGTGGTGGCACTGTATTTCCTGCTGCCCCCGCGCGTCAGGTGGATCATGCTGTTGGCCGCCAGCTGTTATTTCTACATGGCCTTCGTGCCGGCCTATATCCTGATCCTTTTCTTTACGATTCTTGTGGATTACGTAGCCGGACTCCTGATTGAGCCGGCACAAGGGCAGCGGCGCCGATTTTACCTGGTGCTAAGCATAGTTGCCAATGTCGGCGTACTCGCCTTCTTCAAATACTTCAATTTCATCAATGCCAACCTGGCTGGTCTGGCGCAAGTGCTGGACTGGAATTATCCCGTTCAACCCCTGGCCTGGATATTGCCTATTGGCCTGTCGTTCCACACCTTCCAATCGTTAAGTTACACCATTGAGGTATACCGGGGAAATCAACCGGCAGAGCGGCATCTGGGAGTGTTCGCCCTTTATGTCATGTACTTCCCCCAACTCGTGGCCGGTCCGATCGAGCGTCCGCAGAATTTATTGCATCAACTGCGCGAGCCCCATGACTTCAACCCGGTCTGGCTGCGGGATGGACTCCTGTTGATGCTGTGGGGCCTGTTCAAGAAGGTGGTGATTGCGGACCGCCTAGCCATTCAGGTCAACGAGGTCTTCAACCATCCGGGTGCCTACCACGGCCTGCCGGTGCTCGTGGCGGCCTATTTCTTTGCGTTCCAGATCTACTGCGATTTCTCAGGATACTCGGACATTGCGCGCGGTGCAGCGCAGTGCATGGGCGTCCGGTTGATGGTGAATTTCCGGCGTCCGTATTTCGCCACGTCTATCGCCGAGTTCTGGCAACGCTGGCACATTTCGCTATCCAGCTGGTTCCGGGATTACGTCTACATCCCGCTGGGTGGCAACCGCGTGTCAGCCGTCCTCTGGGTCCGGAATACCCTGGCGGTTTTCCTCCTCAGCGGGCTGTGGCATGGCGCCAATTGGACCTATGTGGTGTGGGGCGGCTTGCATGGCCTGTACATGGTGATCGGACGGTTTACCGCTTCCTGGCGTTCGCATCTTTGGGAGGTAGTCGGATTGGCGCGCTGGCCATCACTCCGCAAGTTCGTCGGGGTACTGTGTACGTTCCACCTGGTGTTGGTGGCCTGGTTCTTTTTTCGTGCCGCCAGCCTATCGGATGTTGGCGTGCTGTTGCGCAACGCCTGGCAGGGACCTTGGCACACGACGGCGTGGGCGGGACTGAGGCCTGAGGAGTTTATCCTGGCCATTGCCTCACTGGTCATCCTGATCAGCGTACATCTGCTGCAACGCCGCTGGCATCTCCGGCCCATGCTATCCAACCAGCCGACCTGGATCCGTTGGGGGGTCGCCTATGGAATGATCCTGGCCATTGTGCTCCTGGGCGAGTTCCGTGTTCAACCGTTCATTTATTTCCAATTCTAGCCCATGCGTGCGCTCCTATTACGTGCTCTGATGTTTGCCCTCGGCCTGTGGCTGGTGGCACTGGCATTGGATGCCCTCCTGATGTGGGGCATCCACCGGAAACAAACGGGCGATTACGGGGTATGGAACCGGATTGTTTCCGGGCGGATCAATACGGAGCTTCTGATCTCGGGCTCATCACGCGCGCTAATGGATGTGGATAGCCGCCGGCTGGGTCAGGCAACCGGTCTGACCTGTTTCAATATCGCCATCGACGGCGCCCGGCTGGAAGCACAGGCTGCCCTTCTCGAAACCTACCTGCACCATAACCGGGCGCCGGCAGTGATCATTCAAACGGTAGACATATTCTCCCTGGAACCGCTCGACCAGGTGTATCAACCCTCGCTCTACGCACCCTATCTTAACGAGACGTCACTCTATGCGTATACGCGGGCAGTCGAACCCGGCTTCTGGATGCGCCGCCACGTCCCGCTTTACAATTTTGCAGTGGATAAAGTGATGCTGTTTGAATCCATCTGGAGTCTGATTGGACGCGAAACGGCCTCATGGGAATACCGCTTCGACGGTTATCGGCCACATAACGGGACATGGGACGGTTCTTTCGACCGCTTTATAGATGATCATCCCGGAGGCAAAACGTACCCGATCACTCAGGCGGGAATCAACCACTTGCAGCACATTGCAGGCCTGGCCAAAGAATATGGGGCCCAACTGATCGTGGTCTATCCCCCCGAATTTCACCGCAATATTGAACTGACGATCAACCGCGCTGAAATTTTCCAGGCCTACATGACACTTGCCACGCAAAACCATGTCCCGTTCTGGGACTTTTCGGATGACCCGATCTGCCGGGATCATTCCGCCTTCTATAATTCGCAACATCTTAACCGTGACGGGGCTGAACGCTTTACGGA
The DNA here is from genome assembly GCA_037128595.1 of bacterium. Taxonomy (NCBI): domain Bacteria; species bacterium. The sequence goes on along the minus strand of JBAXWB010000020.1, from coordinate 32,855 downwards.
TTTACTGGCACAGCACCTTCTTGTCTGGAAAGCCTCGTCACAACCGAACCTTTATCACGGCCCCGGAAAATGACCATGAAGACTCATTGGCAGAGAATGCTGTACCGGCTCCCCGTGGAATGGCGAGAGCATAGGCGCTGGAAGGTGTGCCCCCCTACAGGGACCCCGCCGCGGGTGTTCTACGGATTCGACCGGCTACCCGCACCCCATGAACCCGGGCATGGGGGCATCATCAAGGTCCAGGATCTCCAGCAGATGTTCCCCAACTCGCCCCATAGGGCCAACCTCCTTTACCTCATCAGCAGCTACACCCCGCTGTTTGCCTCACGGATGGCTGAACGGGCCCGCCGGGCCGGGGCGCACTTTATCCTCAACCAGAATGGCGTGGCCTATCCCGGGTGGTACGGTCCCGGCTGGGAGAACGCCAATACGGACATGCGGAAGCTGCTCGTGCAGGCCGACCACATCGTTTATCAAAGCCGTTTCTGCAAGGACAATGCTGACCGCTATCTGGGCGAAGCACACTGTCCCAGCGATATCCTGCATAATCCAGTCGACACCCGTGTATTCGTGCCAGCCCCAACGGACCCGGCACCGGGGCGCTTTGTGATTTTGCTGGCCGGGAGCCATGGCTCATTTTACCGCGTACAGACGGCAGTGGATACGCTGGCCGAACTCCTCCCGCACCTGCCGGAATCTCAACTGATTATTGCCGGCCGCTGTGCCTGGCGTTCCGATACCGCAACCGCAGAGGCGGAGCTGCAGGCCTACGCCTCAAAACGCGGCGTGGCAGACCGGGTGGAGTTGACAGGCCCCTATCCGCAGACGGCGGCCGTGCCCCTAATGCAAAGGGCGCATGTGCTCCTTCACACCAAATACAACGACCCTTGTCCGCGCCTGGTCGTCGAGGCGATGGCCTGCGGCCTACCTATCGTCTACTCCGCAACGGGCGGCATGCCGGAACTGGTGACCCAAGACGCCGGGGTAGGCATACCTGGCCCTATTGATTATGAGCAGGACCACCCTCCCTCGCCAGCCGCATTGGCGGAGGCACTCCTTACCGTCGCCCGACAACAAGCCACCTTTGCGGCGGCCGCCCGTCTTCATGCGATGGCACATCTGGACATCCAACCGTGGCTCTGCCGCCATGCGGAGATATTCAATAACCTGGCAACGAGGGCCTCGTGAACATTGCCATCCTGCTATCCACCTGCGACGCCTACCAACCGGTTGCTAACTTTACGCTCGGTCGTCTCGACACATGCTGGCCTGACCATCCCGAAGTCTTCATCTGTGGCCTGACCAGGCCAGCACTTAAGCCCGACGCCTGTCTGCCGTTCATCGGAAACCCGCGCGACTGGATCGGCATCACCCTGCAGGCCGTTACGGCACTGGAGGCACGCGGAATCGAGTGGCTCTACCTAATTCTTGATGATCATGCGCCGTTCGGACCCTGTAATGCCCAGTACCTGAACCACACGCTTCCGGATACTGCCGCGCGTTTGGGCGCGATTCAGGTGAATCTCATGGGTTGGGATCAGCATCAGCCTCAAGCCGGAACCGTCCTGGGCGCGTCCGACTTACATTGGCAGAGGAATGCACCCGACTTCCGTTGGAAGTTCAGCCTCCACCCCGGATTCTGGCACGTACCCACCCTGGCCCGTATCTTACGCCAATTACGCGCGAGCCAGCCCGAGGCGCTTAGCGCACGGGCCTTCGAGGGCTCCATGGACCGCGCCGCGCGAGAACTGGATCCCGACTTATGCTCCAGAACCTACCAGGTCTGTGGGGATGGCTATGCCATTGGCGGCCGCTGGTTCGAACGACCGATGCCACGCCGCCTGGCGCTTCAGGGGATTCACATCGCCCGTTGGACAGCCCGCCTAGCAGGAAAAGCGATGCTGGAGCGTCTGGACCGTCATCTGCTCTCCTACCTCCGCTATCTCAACGGCCCCTACCCCATGTTCTGGAGCGGATTGATCCAGGCCGGCACGTTTCAGAATTACGCAGGGCGTTTCCTGGCTTGGAGCGGACAGGACTCCGCCGTCAGTGCTCTGGATCGACTTACGGACATCACTGGAAAGACTAAATTTTGACTCTGGACAGGTGGCGTTCGACGTCCTCGGCGAACGATTCTGCGTCCTATCCGTCAATCAGCCGCCGAGACGTCGGCTGCCACCTGTGTAGCGCTCTAAAATGAACCTATTGGTTTACTTTATGAAAATCCCGCACGCCGGACCATAAACATTCCGATGAACACATCTTCCCCAATGATTACCGTCCTGATGCCGGTCCATAATGGCGCAGAGTATTTGCGCGCCTCCGTAGAGAGCATTCTGGGCCAAACCTGTCGGAACTTTGAGCTTCTGGTGGTCAACGACGGCTCAACCGACGGCACGCCGGAACTCCTTTCCCGATTCGCCGCAGACGACCCGCGGGTCCACGTCATCGGCGGGGCGGAACGGCTCGGTTTTTCCGGTGCGCTCAACCTGGGGCTGACACAGGCACGGGGCGCCTTGATCGCCCGCATGGATGCGGATGACATCGCGCTGCCGGATCGCCTTGCAATCCAGTCCGACTTCCTGCACACGTTCCCGGAGGTCGGTTTGTGTGGCGGCCGCGTTCAGGCCTTTGGCCTGCGTAAGGGTACTTTTCACTGCCCGCCGCTCACCACTGAAGAAACGCTCTGCTACTCCCTGTTTGACAACCCGTTTGCCCACCCGACCATCATGCTACGCCGCGAACTGGTTACCCGACACGGCTTACGATTCGATCCGGCCTTCTGTCCCTCCGACGACTACGAGCTCTGGAGCCGTTGCGTGAGGCTTTTCCCCTGTGCGAACATCAATCGCGTTTTACTCCATTACCGGGTGCATGCCAAAAGCATGTCGGAAGCGGACTGGAGCGAAATGGATCGACTGGCCACGCGCATTGCCGCCCGTGAATTGGCGGAACTGGGACTTCCCACCGACGATGAGACGACCCGTTTTCATCGCAATCTGGGGCGTGGCCGGTGTTTCCCGATCCGTCAACGCGATGAACTCATACGGGGTGAACAGTGGCTGCAAGCCCTGTTAGCCGCTAACACGAACCGCGAGCGCTATCCAATGGCCACCTTCAGGCGCACGGTGGGCGATATCTGGTTCAGGGCCTGTTACCACGCCGGGGCGTTGGGACCATGGATGATCCGTCACTACGCAGGTTCGCCCTTGCGCCGCACACGCTCGACCTCCCTGAAGGAGTGGCTGGCCCTGGGCCGAATGGCGCTCAATTTGAATAAAAAAGCGCAACGCACAGGTGGCTGATTGATTGGGTGGCAGCCGGCGTCCTCGGCGGCTGATTGGCGGACCGTACGCAGAATCGTTCGTCGGGGACGCCGAACGCCACCTTGAATTATTCTGGATACTCGAGCAGCAAACAAGGAGCCCCATGAAAGCCATGATTTTAGCCGCAGGAAAAGGCACACGCCTCTATCCCCTCACCGAGACCATGCCCAAACCGATGGTGCCCGTGGCCGGCAAACCGGTTCTTGAGCACACCTTGAACTGGCTACGCCGGCACGGCATTCTTCACATTGCTATCAACGTGCACTACCAGAGTACGGCCATTCGCGATTACTTCAATGATGGGACTGGGCTCGGAGTGTCACTGCACTATTCGCAAGAACCTGAATTACTAGGGACGGCAGGCGGAGTTAAACAGATGGAACCGTTTTTCGGGGAGTCCTTCGTCGTGGCCTATGGCGATGTCCTGACGGACCTGGACCTGGGGGCGCTGATCGCCTTCCATCACGCTCACGGGCCAGCTCCGCATACCACCCTCACCCTTGACCAGCGGCCGGATGCGGAGCAGTGCGGGGTGGTGGCACTGGATGACAACCAGCGGGTGACGCGTTTCCTGGAAAAGCCTAAAAAAGAAGAGATTCAATCCCCCTGGGTGAATTCCGGCATCATGGTCCTTGATCGCGCACTCCTAGCCAGGATTCCCGCAGGCCGTTTCAGCGATTTCGGCCGCGACATCCTCCCGCAATGGTTATCTGAAAACGTACCGATTTTCGGGTGGGGACTGCCGGAATCCGCTTACCTGATTGACATGGGTACGCCCGACAAATACGCTATGGCCATTCGTGACTGGCCGTCGCGGTTGCACAATATCAAGGAAGCTTCATGAAAGTGCTTGTTACAGGCGGAGCAGGATTCATCGGCAGTGTGGTAACAGAACTGCTGTGTGATGCCGGCCACACCGTATGGGTATGGGATAATTTGTCAAACGGCCATCTCAAGGCCGTTGACGGACGGGCGCAATTTCAGCGGGTCGACCTGTTGGAGGCCACCGCCGTCGCTGAATCCATGCAGGCCATACGCCCTGATGCCGTCGTGCATCTGGCCGCCGAAGCCCTGATTGACGTCTCCATGCGCGATCCGGGCCGGTTCTATCGCGCCAATCTCATAGGTGGAATCCACCTGCTCGACGCCATGGTGGCCTCCGGTGTCCCCCGCCTCGTTTTTTCATCGACCGCCGCCACCTACGGCCAGCCGGCCCACACCCCCATCACCGAGGATATGGCCGGCCAACCGTGCAATTCATACGGCGCCTCCAAATGGGCCTTCGAGCAGGCGCTCCACTGGTACTATTCTGCCCATGGGCTCCGGCATATTTCGCTACGTTATTTCAATGCCTGCGGCGCCACGGCACTGCACGGCGAGGATCACCGACCGGAAACACATATTATCCCCCTCCTCTTTGCCGTCGCCCTGAATCAACGCTCCGCCTTCAAGTTGTTCGGTACCGACCGCGCCACTCCCGACGGGACCTGTATCCGGGACTACGTCCATGTGGTAGATATCGCCCGGGCCCACCTGCTGGCCCTGGACCGGATAGACCGCACGGAACCCACCGCTGTCAATCTGGGTCTGGGACGCGGGTACTCGAATCGGGAAGTCATTGCGACCGTGCAAGCCATCACCGGCCGCTCCCTGCGCGTTGACCCTGCGCCGCGCCGCGCGGGGGATCCCGACATCCTGATCGCCGCCGCCGACCGTGCCCGCACCGTATTAGGCTGGATCCCGCAATTCCCGGATCTCAACAGTATGGTGTCCACCGCCTGGACCTGGCAACACGAACACCCGAAAGGCTATGAATCATGATTATTTCACGCACCCCCTTGAGAGTCAGTTTTGCCGGTGGTGGCACCGATCTGCGCGCCTATTACGGCCGTGAACGCGGGGCTGTCCTGAGCACGGCCATAGACAAATACATCTACATCACGGTCAATCGCAAATTCGACGACAAGGTTCGTGTAAGTTATTCGGTCACCGAGATCGTGGACCACGCTTCGGAACTGAAACACGAATTAATCCGGGAGGCACTCAAACTCACCGGTATTACAGGCGGGATCGAGATCACCTCCATCTCTGATGTGCCCTCGCAGGGTACCGGACTCGGGTCGTCAAGCAGTTACACGGTTGGACTACTCAACGCGCTCTATGCCTTCACGGGAAAATTGGTGAGTGCCGAGCGACTGGCCGACGAGGCCTGTCGGATCGAGATTGAGCTCTGCGGCAAACCGATCGGCAAGCAGGATCAGTACATTGCCGCCTATGGCGGCATGCAACATATCCAGTTCAATCCGGACGAATCGGTCTTTGTCGATCCCCTTCCCTGCCGTAAAGAGCTCAGGGAGCAATTGCAGTCAAGCCTGCTGATGCTCTACACCGGCCTGACGCGCTCGGCCAATGACGTGCTCAGTGAGCAGCGGAAGAATACCGAACAGAACGGCGTGACCATGGACGGACTCCGGACCATGCGCGACCTGGCTGATCAACTGCGCGAAAGCCTGTGCGCCGGTAATCTGGATGGATTCGGCGAGATGTTGCACGCCGGCTGGATGCTGAAACGCACCCTCGCGGCAGGGATCAGCAGTCCTTCCATTGACGGCTGGTACGAACTTGCACGCAAGAACGGGGCCATTGGCGGCAAACTCCTCGGCGCGGGCGGTGGCGGCTTCCTCCTGCTCTATGCACATCCGGACCGGCACGCAGATATCATCCGGACCCTCCCCGAACTGCGCCCCATTCCCTTCCGGTTCGAGCCGCAGGGCAGTAAAATCATTTTCATCGAGTAACTGAATCTCAGGAAAAGGAAGCGACCATGACACATAAAAAAGCGACCAGCATCGATTTTGTTGGCGAATATTTCACGGGACTCAAACAAGTGATCAACAGCGTGGATGCCGTGCAGGTGGCGGCATTGATCGAGGAACTCCAGAATGCCTACGATGCCGATCAGCAGGTATTCATCATTGGCAACGGGGGCAGCGCAAGCACCGCCTCACATATGGCCTGCGACCTGGCCAAAACCGTGCTCGGCAAATTGCCGAATAAAACGACTAAGCGTTTCCGGGTGATGTCGATGACGGATAACGTATCGCTCATCACGGCCCTCAGCAATGACTTCGGGTTTGAGCACGTGTTTACCGAACAGCTTCAATTATTCGCCCGGAAAGGCGATCTGCTGATCGTCATTACCGGAAGCGGCAATTCGCCGAACCTGATCTGTGCCGTTGAACTGGCGCGAAAAATGGGTCTGCGCACCGCCGGCTTGCTGGGCTTTGATGGCGGTAAGATTCAACCCCTGCTCGACACCCCGGTACTGGTCCCCAATTACAGTTATGGCTATGTCGAAGATGTCCACGTGATCTTTGACCACCTGATCACCGCCTGGTTCTGCAAGCAGTTTCATGTCCCGGAACGGGTGAGCGGGGCCCCTGTCTCCAGCCGCTCCTAGCCACCCCCGTCATGAGTGCCCCCCTGATTACCGCCATCATTTGCACGCGAGATCGAGCACGCCTGCTTGATCTCTGCCTGCGTAGCGTATTGCGGCAGACGCTCCCACGCGAGCAATACGAGGTGCTGGTCATTGATAACGGCTCAAGTGATGATACCCCTTCCGTATGTGCCACCTATGCGGCCTCCGGAGTGCGCTATGTCATGGAACCGGTGCCGGGATTATCGCGCGCACGGAATACCGGTTGGCGCGAGGCGAAAGCCCCGGTGGTGGGCTATCTCGACGACGACGGTCAGGCGTCCGAAGGCTGGCTGGCCGGTGCGCTGAAAACCTTCACCGAGGTGCAACCGCCCCCCGCCTGGGCGGGTGGGCCCATTGATCTCGACTGGCACGCGCCCTGCCCCACCTGGCTGGATGAGTCGATGCAGGAATGCCTGGGCGCACTCGATCTCGGGGACCAGCCGCGCTGGTTGGAACGATATGAGCGGCTGGGCGGTGGCAACAGTTTCTTCTCCCGCGAGCTCCTCGCCGAACTAGGCGGCTTCGACGAACGACTTGGCCGCATCAAGACACTGCTGCTGTCCGGCGAAGAGACGCAGCTCCAGCGCCGCATCGAAGCGCGCAACGGACGTCTGTATTACCACCCGGAAATCCGGATGCTTCACGACGTGCCGCCGGAAAGGGTCCAACCCGCGTTCTTCTACCGCCGCTACTATTGGGGCGGTATTACCGATACGGTTATCCGGCGCACATTGCGTGAACAACTGCCCGCAGCAACTAACACCCAGCTCCCCTCGGCCAAGTCAAACACCGGAACCGGGTTCCTTGCGGTGATCTCACGCGCTCTGCGCCACACCCTCTCCGCCGCAGGTTTGGCCGGGCGCGACCACCGTATCCGCGGCCGCATCTATCTCGCCTATGTGCTGGGCACCTTCCGCGGCCGCTTCCTGCGCATCACTTTGGATCCCCCGTGATGAACGCAAGCCCCCCCATTCCCGCCCACACCTCCTGGCAGAATCAACGCTGGCAAAGCGGAATGATCCCCGCCATCAGTGTCGTTTTTCCAACTTATCGTCGCCCGGATACCCTGGGGCCTGTGCTTGAGGCATTGAACGCCCAGACCGGACTCCCCCCGGAAGCCTTCGAAGTGGTCGTCTGTGATGACGCTTCCGGTGACACGGCCCCGGCGACACTGCTTCAGGCCTCCGCACAGGCGCTCCACCCGATGACTTGCGTGGTTCTTAGTGAGCAAGGCGGGCCCGCACGCGCACGCAATGCGGCGCTACGATTCGTTCGCGCGCCGGTGGTCCTGCTCCTGGGTGATGATATCCTCGCCCCGCCCGATTTGGTCGCACGGCACATGCAATGGCATGCCGCACATCCTGCGGTGACCGAGGCACTGCTGGGGGCTTCGTCCTGGGACGATACCCCTCCGCCCACCGTCCTGATGCGCTGGCTGGAACAGGGGGGACGGCACTACGCCTTCAACTATCGTGATCTTCCCGTAGATTGCCCGGTCTCCGGTCACTTCTTCTACACCTGCCATGTCTCTTTCAAAAAAGGATTATTCACGCTGGCGGGCGGATTCGATGAGTCTTTTCCCTTCGCCTCGCACGAGGATCTTGAGCTCGGCTTGAGAATGGAGCGGCACGGCATGCAGTTGACCTTCGACCCCACCCTGGTGGTCCGGCATCGGCACTGGATGAATCTGCAATCTATTTGCACCCGGATCTACCGCATGGGCTATTCCTCCATCCATTTCTATAACACCGGGGCCCTGCCCCTTTCGCGTCCCCGTGCGCTGGCGAGGAACCTGCTGATGCGCCTCTTCGCTTCCCCATGGGCACGCCGAACGGCCACCCGACTGGCCGGGCCGGCCACCCCATCCCACCCGCGCCCGCTGCGCTGGAGACTCCTGTTAGCCAGCATGTATTGGAGCGGCGCCTACGATGCCGCGCAGGGGAAAACACCTCTGCTGCCGTCGCTTTCCAGATAAAGGACCTCTATGCAAGACGTGTGGATCACACTTGGGGTGCTGACGTCATTCACCCTGCTCTACCTGCTGCCACTCTGGTTGCCCGCCAAACGTTTCCTCGCGCCCGGTCCCTGGCCTGTGACAGCGGCCGCAGCACTCCTGCTCGGATTGACCGTTCAGAGTGTGTACGGCCTGATCTGGACCCGCTGTATTCGCCATACCCCATATCTGGAGGGCGCCGGATTCCTGGTTATTTGCGCCGCACTCACGTTAGCGGCCATACTCCTGCCACGCCGCGCCAGTCCGCTATCGTCCACCATCCCGAAAGGGGAGAGCGGGTTACTGGCCGCTATTTTGCTGATCGGGATCCTCGTCAGGAGCCTGCACCCCCTGCAGCATTGGGCCTTGGGTCAGTCTGACGCCTATACGCACCTCACAATGGTCCGCGAAGTACTGGCCTGGGGCTATATTGGAAACAGCAGCTATCCCGCAGGCTTCGCGTGGATCATGAGCCTGCCCGCCCTCGCCTTTCACTGGGACCCCTATTATCTCGCGCGGTTTGGTGGCCCCTTCTTCGGTTCAGCGATGGTGCTGGCCGTCTACGCCCTGTTGCGCCTGGGAAGCAAATCCGGTGTGGCCGCGCTCTGTGGAGCCGCCTGCGTCGCCTGGTTCCCGGGCCTGATGCTGCTGATTAAAACCGGGGTCGGGACCTTCGCCAACCAGATCGGCTTTATCGTGCTGCCGCTATTGTGGCTTGGCTATCTGCTGGCCCGCGTACCGGAAACGCGGAGCCGCGGCATCCTGTGGCTGGTGGCCGGATTCACGGGGCTGGCCCTTACCGTGCCGATGATGCTTTTACATGTTTATGGCGTGCTGCTCCTCCTGCTCCTCATTGATGGGGCCGGAACGCGCCAGTCCGTGTGGCAGCGCGGTCGCCTGATTCTGCTGCTCATGACCGTCGGCCTCGGCCTCCTGGCCTTCCACATGACGCATATGACCCCGTGGCAACGCGCGATGACGGCGATCCACCTGACGGGTGCGAACCAGACGACCGGCCCGTTGAACGCGAATCCGGAATCGATGACGACGCTCCTGACCCTGGAAATGCTCGGCCGTGATTTCCTTGCCATCAAGCGCGTTGGACTGCATTCAGCCCTGCTTGATTCCACCTTGATAGGCCTGATAGCGCTCTGGTTGTGCGCCCTCGTGTGGGGTGTGCGTCGCAAACAACCGCTGACGCTTTTACTGGGATGCTGGGGCGGGTTAGCCTGCGTACAAGTGGCCACCGGGTGGCTGCAGTTCACGGCGTATCAGCGCGAAGGCTGGAGCCTCCTGATTGCCGTGGGCGCGATGGGAGGCACCATTGCCGGCGCGCTGTGGGACTGGCGCACCGGTCTGCGCCCCCTGCTGCTATCTGGATTGGTGGCAAGTGGAGCCTGGACACTATCCCATCCGCCGGGGCACCCCCTCCTCAACAGCAGCGCAGAGGACGAGTTGGTCCGCACGATCCGCCTGCTCCGCTCGTTCCCGCACCGGGACCCCTCGCCCGACACCACCTCATTGGCGGCGCACCAGTTTCTCGCGCAACACCTTGACCCTCATCAAAAGCTCGGGATATGCTCCCGCTCCCTGATTCAGTCGGACGTCTACCGTGCCATCACCGGCTTTAACCCGCGCCTGACATTCTACAGGATTGTTGAATACAACCCCCTCCCCAAGTATATGGCACTGGGGAACCAGTTCCTAATCGTGCTGGATAAGCCGGAGGATCTTGTAGGAATGGATTTCGGCGTTTTTGGTACCATCAGTCCGGCCTTAAAGGAGAATTATGTCGAACAACAGCGGCGACGCTACGCCACTAATCTCCTCATAGAGACGACGGTGGCCGGCTTGCCCCGGGACCTATGGGATGTGCATGAACTGGCCGTCAGTCCGCGGCTGAGAATCATTGTGGCGAGCCGCGTCACCCCACTGGCCAAGGCGCCCTCCGCCCAGGGTCTTTTGTTTTGACCGATCTGGCGCTGGTTTCGACAGAGCGAAACCCTCCAAACTGATCGAAATCAGGAAAATATCATGTGTTCTCACAGTGGAGGGATGCGCTCCGTCGCATCCGCAAAGCCAAAACAGGCCAAAACAATAGACCCTGGCCCTCCGCCCCCCCAAGCACAGTTACATCTTAACAAGTAACTGATTTTTCAGTATGGTCTTCCGGCATGGACGACATTCTGAAAAAAACTCTGGTCATTATTCCGGCTTTCAACGAGCAGGCGGCCCTTCCAGGACTCATCGCTGAAGTCCGCGCGGCGGCACCCGGAACTGACATCCTGATCATCAATGACTGCTCCCTTGACCGGACGGCAGAAGTGGCCCGTGCCCAGGGCGTTCATGTCCTCGATCTGCCGTGTAATCTCGGAGTGGGTGGCGCCGTTCAGGCGGGGTTCCGCTACGCCTATCGGCAAGGCTATCACTATATCATCCGCTGTGACGGCGACGGCCAGCACCCCCCTTCTGAAATCCCCAAACTGGTCGCCGCAATGGCATCAGGGGATGTGGACCTCGTGATCGCCTCACGGTTCCTCGAAGACGACGCCGACTCCTACAAGAGTACCGCCTTCCGATACGCCGGCATCCGGGGTCTGGCCCTTTTACTCTCCCTCATTTGCCGGGCTCGTGTCACCGATCCGACCTCGGGCTTTCAAATGATGAACCGCCCCCTGATCTCCTATTTCTCCCGTTCCTACCCGCTCGATTATCCTGAACCCGAATCCCTGGCGCTGCTCCGGCGGCAGGGCTATCGTTTCCGTGAAGTGGGCGCCCGTTTCCGCCCGCGCACCACCGGCGTCTCCTCCATAAAGTCATCAGGGGCTTTTTACTATATGTTCAAGGTTGGACTGGCCTTGGCGGTTGACCGGGCCCGGACGGTCAACAGCCGCTACGCCCGCCATAACATTATCCAGGAGATGCCATGACGCTGCAGAAAGTTTTCCTGTGCGCCCTCTGTTTGGGAATGCTGGGGATGGGGTTCCGCATGGTGACGCAGAAACAGAAGCGTTTTTTCCTCGGACTGGCCTGGATCACCATTGGCATCGGTTGTGCGCTGGCGGCCTATCACCCCTCCTTCTTTCGGGACGAAAATCCAGCCTCCCTGGTGTTCAGGATGCGCATTGTACTGGGATTCCTCAGCGCCCTCGTATTGATGATCACCCTGGAGGCGGTGCGACGGTTTGCCATGGAAGAACGCTACGCCCTTCTGTGGGTTTTCACCGGGGTAACGCTGCTGATATTTGCCATCTACCCTGATGCGGTGGGCTGGCTGGCCGCATTGACCGGGATGCAGTATATCAGCGCCATCACCATGGTCGTATTTGCCTTTCTCCTGCTGGTCGTGTTTGATTTCTCGCTCGCATTGTCCGAGTTGCGCGCTGACCAGCGCCGGGTCTGCCAGCATGCCGCCGAATTGGAACTCCGTATCACGGAGTTGGAGAAGGCTTCGTCATCCGGCTGTAAATCGTCACAATCCCCCACCTGACGGCACGATGCATCAGGCCTTGCAGGGAATACCGGCCGGCATCCGCCAGCGCCGCCTCCAGTTCCTCCTGGAACTGGGGCACAAACCCCTGCCCACTCAACGACCCTGGATGCCATCGAAAGGCCGCCAGCGGGCCACCAGGGACATGCACGGCCCCGCCCTGTTGCCAAAGCCGCAGGATGAATTCATAATCCCAGGCATACCTCAACTCTTCGCGAAGCGGCCCCGCCACCTGATAAGCCGAACGCCTGAAAAACATGGCCGGCTGAGAAATATAATTGATGCTCTGGATCATGAATCGCGAAGAGACCGGAAAGAAGCACTCCTTGAAGCGGGTGATGGCCTTCCGGATCTCCTGCCCCTCTTCGTTCAATATCGGACAATGGCCAAAACACAGGGCCTTTCCGGGATGGGCCTGCATCACCGAGGTGACCCGGGCGAGCGCACCGGGATAATAACGGTCATCGGAATTAAGCCAACCGATCACGTCGCCGGAGGCTAACCGTAAGCCCTTGTTTATGGCCGAGGCGGCACCGCGATCGGCTTCAGAAATCAAATGCGTGATTCCTCCGCGATAAGGTTGCAGGATCTCCAGGGAGTGATCCCGGCTCCCCCCATCAATCACGATGTGCTCCACCTCCACGCCGGCCCCACGCTGCGAATGCACCGAGCGCACACATTCCTCCAGGAACCGTGCCCCATTGTAATTGGGAGTGATAATCGAGATCTTCATAAATAGGGAAGCAGTCTGTAGACTATTAGGCTTTTAGGGATGCCAGCACTGTCTGATATACGGTTTCAACCGCGATGCTTTCCATGGCGTTACGGGCTTCAAGCGAATCACGGGCAATATCACGCGAACGGACGACCCCTTCGGCGCAAAGCACCCGGCTACAGGCTCCCACCGGCGCTGTTTTGACTGGATCGGTTAGTCCGAAAATCCCCACCAGCGCGACACCAAGTCCGGCGGCCAAATGCATCCCGCCACTATCATTGGCCACCACGGCCCGGCACGGCCCGAGCAACCCGGCCAACTCGATCAGATCCGTTTCCCCGGCCAGATTGATAGCGCCGCCGCCAATCCGGCCCGCCACCTCATCACAAACGGGTTTATCAGCCTTCCCGCCAAGGACCAGGATACTGCACCCCTGCTCTGCCACCAGTCGGGTACCTAAGGAAGCAAATCGCTCGGCAGGCCAACGCTTGGCCGGACCATAGGATGCCCCCGGAAAAAAAGCCACACAAGGACGGTCTACGGGTAGCAACCGGCTCGCCCGCTCCCGGTCGGCCCTTGGCACAAAAAGGAAGGGAGGGGCTTCCAGGCGATCAACCGGCAGATGCAAGATTTCCGCCATTTCCAGCGACTGATGGCCAGCCCGGGCGGAGGACGACAGGTGGACTGACTCCGTCAGCATCCAACACCGGTTCTGGCCGGGCACCCCCCTGCGCCCCGGAATCCCCGCCAACCAGGGAATCCAGGCCGACCTGAAAGAATTCGGCAGGATAAAGGCGAAATCAAACTGGCCCGCCTTGACCTTACTGATGGTATCCAACATTCCCATCAACCCCTTTTTCAAGGGAATTACCCCTTCAATCCCCGGAAAAAGAGACCAGACCGGTGCCACAGACGGTTTGGCGAGCAGGGTGATTCTGGCACGGGGCAACTGCTTGCGCAAGGCGTTCAAGGCCGGCATGGCCATCACGCAATCGCCCAGCCACGTCGGACTCACGACCAACAAGCGGGGAGCGGCATCCGACGCCTTACTTATAACAGATTCGAGCGATACAGGCATTGAAGTCCTCCGTTCCAGACAGAAGTTCTATGTCTACCCTCAGAAAATAGACCGGAAGATCGCACCGGTCAAGACGGGGAAAACGAACGGCATCCTTTTCAGTGGTAATGATCGCCTCAGCCCCGCTGTTTCGGGCCGTATTAATGACCTCGATGATCTCCTGCTGGGTATAGCGATGGTGATCCGCAAACTGAACCCGCTGGATCAGGTGTGCCCCGAGATGCTCGAGTTCCCGTTCAAACCCCCCGGGGACCGCAATCCCGGAGACGGCCGCAACCGTGAGTCCCTTTAAAAAGGAGAGTTCCTCGCGGGTGGTGGTAAAGACATTCTTCAGGTAACGCGCCCGATGGGTGCATTCGATCATTTCCGCCTGCGTGTTCAATTTGCGAATATCGGCCTTTAAGGCACTGTTATCACTCCCATCACACTTGGTAATGAAAATGTAATGGGCCTTGGCGAGATGCTTCACATCCTCACGTAACAGCCCGCGTGGCAACATATACCCGTTGGCAAAGGGGTTTTTGCTATCCACCAGAACGATCTCCACATGATGGCGTAACGAGAGATACTGGAACCCGTCATCCAGGATCAAGGTATCGCAGCCCAGGCGACTGATGGCATACCGGCCGCTTTTAACGCGGTCCTTATCCACCAGAACGGCCACATCCGCAAGATTGGACGCCAGCATGTACGGTTCATCCCCCCCGTAGGCCGAATCGAGCAGAAGTTTTTTCCCATCAGAAACGATCCGGGGGAGAGTGCGCGACTCACGCAGGAGGAGTTTATTCACCAGACGGGAGAGAAACGGGGCTTCTTTTTTCTTATAACCCCGGCTCAGGATCGCCACCTTGCGGCCCCGCTTCTGAAGTGTGCGAGCGAACACCTCCACTACCGGGGTTTTTCCCGTTCCGCCCACCGTCACATTGCCGATGCTGATGACCTGGCACCCCAGGGTGTGATGCCGGAAAATCCCCTGATCGTAAAGCAGATGCCGGAGACGCACAATGCCTTTAAACCCATAGGAGGCCTGCCGGAGCACCCCCAGCAGCAGGCGGGTACGCCAGTCTTTGATCCGCGACGTATCCTTTCGCTGGATCAAATCCACCAGAAAGGTCTCAAGATTTTCCAACCGGTTCGATTTCACAATGTCCCCACAAAAATAGCGGGACATGATGCCATTGACCGCTAACGAGAGTCAAGCGAGTGAGCGGTTATTTCAGATTGCCCCACCCGCCGGCATTCGTCACATCGCTGAAGCCGGCGCCCGTGAGAATTTTGACGGCAGACGCACTCCGCATGCCGGAAGCGCAATAGACCACAATGGCGCGCTTCTTATCCTTGAGTTCACCCAGGCGGGATTCCAGGTCCTGAACCGGGATGTTGATGGCCCCCTCAACATGGCCCCCCTGATATTCACCCGCCGTCCGGACATCCAATATTAACGCGCCCATCTTGATTTTCTCCTTGGCCGTTGCGGCATTGCCCCGTGACGCACCCATGGCCTTCACCATGACAGCCAACAAGACTACCGCGACAATGATAATCCAAAATTTATCCATAAAGCGCCCCTTCTCCCCTCAGTACCCGCTGGCTCACACCATTGAGCTGTGATTTTCAGGGGTCGGATCCGTTGAGTTCAGCCCGAGCCGCCCGTATTCCACCATCCGGCCTTTCATGAAACGATAGAAGAAAACGGCTGTGAACACAATGGTGATCACGCCAAACATCAGTTGCATCACCAGGTAGCTGGAGTAATCCTGCGTGGCGGATGTCGCCTCATGGCCACTTGACCATTTCGTGAAGTAGAATATCCAGACCCCTACAAATGTACTGATGACAGCCGAGACGGTCGTACTGAGCAACCCGCACCCCGAGCTGATGGTCCCGATCTTATCCTTCGGCAGGAAGTCATAATACAACGGACCACTGACAATCGTCAGGATCCCCATGGCCCCGCAGATGCACATCATCAGATACCAGTTCGTCATACTGGGAACACTCCCGGATGACCATTTGATGATCGCATAGGTCAAGGCGATCCCCAGCAGGGTTTTCACCATGTTCAACAACCAGGCCCAGATACGTGGATTGGCGGCCGGTTTCAAAGACCGCAACCCCTGGAAAAGAAGAATTTCCAGGGCACCCACCGCAACGGTCGCCAGCACCAACATCACCATCATGACCCAGAACGGCGGCAGATCCAGCTTGGGGACATCCCCCCATAGTGTCATGAAGTACCAGAGCCCGGTCCCACCCCCGGCAGCCAGTCCCCCGAGCAGCCAGACCGGAATCCGGGGCAACCGGTCGGCATACCAGCCCATGAAGGGGATGATCACTGCGTTACCTATAATCATGCCGGGCAGACCGGTAAGGGCAATCCGGGGCTTGGAATAATGGAACTGCTCCACCAGCATCAAGTTGGCAAAGCCGCCCCCCGCCGTCATAAAGGTGCCGGCAATATAGAACATATAAATCCACCACCACCGTGTTTCACAAAAGACATCCCGCATGAAACGCGCCAAGAAAGCCGAGGGAAAAAGCATTAGCATCACCCAACGCTGGCGGGAACGTTCCGCAATCGCCAGCATCCAGGGGGCCGGCAAGGGGCAGAGAAACAGGTAATGCCACCAGCGACGCTCGGCAAAGATTCCCTCAATGGCGTTCAGGAGCTGTTCCGACCGGATTTCTTCCGGATGCTGCAACGTGATGCCTTCCGGCTTCACCTCACGGATACCAAATGCCAGCAGGAGCAGGTAGAGCAACTGCAGGATGCCCGCGCTCAGGTAGCACATCTGCTCCCCTGTGAGCATCATCCCGCCCGGCAGGTGATATACGAAATCGAACTGGGCGAACATGATCTGAAAGAACAGGAGGCTGGCCATACTGGTCATCAGGGTTCGCACGGCCACCGCCGTCCCGCGCTGGGACGAGGGAATGACCTCAAGCCACAGCGGCTCCTGGGTGGAGCCCACATCCCCAAGGATCGAGCTCACCACGACCACCATAATCAGGGGGGACAGGGCTGGCATGAACGGGATACAGAACATGGACAGCAGGGTGCCGCAGATGGCCACCAGCATGAAGGGCCGGCGCCGTCCGAACCGGGTCCAGATCCGGTCGCTGATATAATTCACCAGCGGCCCCAGAATAATCCCGAACCATAGCCCGACACTGGTGACCAGGCTCATCAACCGGGTGTCATCGGTAAACCGCCGCATGGTGAACGGCAGGGCCGTCCCCACCACAAACATGGTGTACAAACCGACAAACCATGAGAAGTTCATCAGCACGATCCACAAAAAAGGGACCTTCTTCTGTTGGGTGAGGATGGGGAACAGGGTCATGTGCCTTCCTGAATGGAAGGCGGGCGAACCCCTTTCATGCCACGCCGGTCCAACTCATCAAACACGCGGCGCAGGAGCGCCTTGCCTTCCGCCGCCTTTTCCGCCTTCTTGCTATCCACCATCTTGTGGGCAAAGTAAATCGCGTGCTGTAACTCATAATTGTTCAGCCGGGCGACCTGGGTGACATCCTTGTCCGTAAAGTGATAGCCGTATTCCCAATCCCTCTGGTCATCCTTATCCTCAACGGGTGGCGGCAAGGGCATCCCGGCAATGGCGACCTTGAGGGCGGCCAGGGCGGCTCGTGTCCGGTCCATTTCGGTTAACACCCATTCCCGGTTGAAGGGACAGGTCTCCGCCGGTGGTGCAGGCCAGCGCCCGTCGCTGTTGGCGGAGTTGGTGAGATGGAACCAGTATTTTTCGACCAGCGGGCGGAACCGGGCGGCATTCGCCGGCGCCTCGGCGATCGGTTGGACCGTCCGGGCATAATCACGCCGCATCTCGGCCAGAATCGGGTCCCATTCCCGTGCCTCCGGGGTTCCCGCCCAGGCATCCGCCCAGGTCTTATGCCAGGCGAAGCGATCCTCGACAAAGAAGGGTTCTTCCACCGGCTCTTCCATACAAGCCTCCTTGAAGGTCACCAACTGGCCGATCTCCATCACCGCTTTGGTCAGCCGCTCCAGCTTGCCCGCCGCACCGGGATCCACCGTGAAGCTACGGGTATAGTCGCGGTAATGCTTCACGAAGAAATATCCGGTCGTGCCGCAGTACTCGGCATCGTCGGCAATAATCAGGGTGGCCCCTTTTCCGTCAGAGGGGGTCCATTTCTTAATGTTGTCTATATATTCCGACAGCGGCAGACGATCCAGGAAGTACCCTACATATTTGCCGATCAGCCGGTCGCTCCGGCAGAAGCCGTGCATGCCGGGCACGACATCCCGGAAAGGCCGGTGCAGGAACTTGCAGTTGGGATCGAGATTATACCAGGGCAGATGCCCGCCCCATCCGATGTCGCGCGTGCGGTTGCGCTCGACCCAGCTGTAATCCTTGTCGTTGCAGCTCATATACGACTCGAAGTCGAGGGTGAGATACTTCACGCCGGCATCATGGAACGCGCGAGGCACATACTGCATCCAGGTGCATTCAGGATTCCAGAAGGATTCCGCCCGGAACCCGAGGTGCTTCTCATAGACACGCTGGGCGAACTCGCAGGACCAGCGGCCATCCTCCTCGGGAATATTCGCCATGATCGGGTGGGAATAGGGAGCGCCCATGAATTCGCACTGGCCGCTGCGGATCGCCGCCTTGAGCTTTTCCAGAACATCCGGGGTCTTCTCCGCCATCTGCTCAATGGTATAGCCGGACGCTTCAAAGGTATAACGGCCATCGGGACATTTTTCGCGGAAGACATCAATAATCGTCTCGTAGGAGGCCCGGATCACCTGCTCATACTTGTACTCCTCAAGAAAAGCGTAGTTCAGGTTGGCGTGAAAGATCGTTGCGTATTTATGCTTCATGCGTTTTTCTCCATTTCCAATTGATTTTATTAGACTTCCCGAGGCGGGGCTATGACTATGTCAAGTCAACCTGTTTACCAAATCCACTTCACCCCAATTCCACCTGAATCACACTCTGGTCCCGCAGGGCGTCCAAGGGAATCAATGTTCCAGCCTGCTCCCGGCCATCGACGGTCAGACGCTTCACGCCCCGGCAGACTTTGGCCGGATTGCGGACGACCACGTTCAGATTCATTCCCCGGAAACGGCGGCAAACCCTGAAGGCCGGCCAGGACGAGGGAATACAGGGATCGATACGCAGGCCGTCCAACTCCGGGCGGATCCCGAGGATGTAATGCATGGCCGTAAAACAACTCCATGAGGCCGTGCCGGAGAGCCAGGGTACCCGCGATACCCCGAAGCGCGGCGAATAGCGGGAATGGGTACTCTGACAGTGGACGTAAGGCTCCACTTCCCGGACATCCGCCCGGTCATTGAAGGCCGCCGGCATGAAGGCCCGGTAATAAGCATAGGCCTGATCCCCCTGCCCCTGCAGGCACTCGGCCATGACGGCCCAGCTCTGGGGATGGCTGAAGATCCCGGCGTTCTCCTTGGTGCCGGGGACAAACAGAACCGCCCGCATCACATCCACCTTGGTTTTCACGAACGGAGGGGCGCACAGCATGAGGCCGTAGGGCGTGGCCAGCTGGTCCTTGACGGCTTGCAATGCCTGCCGGGCCTGCTCCGGGGTCGCCGCACCGCTCATCACCGCCCACACCTGGGTATTCAGATAGACCTGCCCCTCCGGGTGGGTCTGCGAACCATACACGGTGCCATCCTCGCCGATCGCCCAGATAAACCACTTGCCATCCCAGCACCGGGCCTGGATGCGCTCATCCAGCCGGGTTCGCTCGCACTCGGCCCATGCCGCCTCATCCATCAAGCCCAGCCGGGTGGCCACCTCCGCATACACCCCGAGTCCGAACCGGACCTGAAACGCCACAAACACGCTCTCCCCGTGATAGCCCAACCGCAGACAGTCATTCCAGTCGGCCTCCAGCCCGCAAGGGAGCCCGTTCCGGCCGGTGCGGGTCAGATTGAATTCCAGGGCGCGCCGCAAATGCTCCAGCACCGTGGCCTCCCCCTGATCGGCGAACGGGAGCACCTTGCGATAGAACTCCAGGTCCCCGGTTTCGGCCACGTAAAGCGGAACGGCATTGAAGAACCATAGGCAGTCGTCCGAACGCAACCGCTCCGGGGGCGGCGGAGTCTCGTGCCCGGGCTGATGGGAGAAAGGGAACACCTGTGGCATCGCCCCGCCATGGGATACCTGCCCGGTCAGCAGAAGTTCAAGCCGGGCACGGCACTCATCAGGGATCATGGCGGCCACCCCGAGCACATCCTGAACGGAATCCCGGAAGCCAAGGCCATCGCGCTCTCCGTTATAGACCAGACTGGCCGAGCGGGACCAGGCGAACGTGATCAGGGCATTATAGGGGTTCCACATGTTGACCATGTGATTAAAGGACTCATCAGGAGTGGTCACCTCAACCCCGTCCAGCTGCGCATGCCAGCCGGCCTTCATCTTCTGCAACTCCTCCTCGCAACGGGCCGGGCTACCAAACTCGGCCACCGCAGGTCGCCCCGCTTCAGCGGCTTTGCCAACGCCCAACATGACGATAATCTCCCGGGTTTCTCCGGGGTTGAGGCGGAGGTCAGACTGGAGACTGCCGCAGGCATTGTCGCCATAGGCCAATGATCCGGAACACCGGCCCGACTCAAGCGCAGCCGGATGGGCATAGGTCCCGTAGGGCCCCAGAAAGGCATCGCGGTCTGAGTCAAAGGCCGCCACCGGCGCCCCCACCAGCGTCATCCACGACCAGCGGCCCTGATCGTTATTCACAAAATTCGCGGGATCGGCGGGCAGATGATTATTAATGGCGATCTGGAGCAGCCCGTCCTTCCAGGTTGCTTCCGTGATATAGGCACTGTATTGCAGATTCACCAGATCCTGGGAGGTGCTCCAGTTACTGGCAAACTCGCAATAGCTGAAGAGGGAGATCTGGCGCGGCACCTGAGTCGTGTTGGTCACCCGCAACCGCCAGTACTCGAACGTCTGACCGCGCGGCACAAAATAGGTGGTTTCTGAACGGATTCCGGCATACTCGGACTCGATCACCGTGTACCCGGTACCATGACGGCAGATACTCTTGTATTGATCAAGCGGTTTGCCCACTGGTTGCCAGGAGGCCGACCAGAAATCGCCCGATTCGGCATCTCTCAAATAGAAATACCGTCCCGGCTGATCCAGGGGAACACTGTTGAACCGGAGCCGGAGAAAACGCCCAAGGGCGGCCGACTTGTAGAAGCTGTAGCCACCCGCGTGATTCGTAATAATCGCGCCATACTCCCGCGTGCCCAGATAATTGCTCCAAGGCCGCGGGGTGTCTGGCCGGGTAATCACATATTCGCGGTTTTTCGCATCAAAATACCCGTACTGCATCTGCGCCTCCCTAATAATGATATCGATACTATAATAAAGATGACACAGCCCGTGAGGAATTGCACGGAATTATTTCACTCAGACCGAAACCGCAGCCGCCGCTTAAGTCGCCAGTCCCTTGAGGTAGGCATAGCTGATGGCCAGATTATCAAAGGGGTCACGCCCGTAGCAGTCGTCCTGCTCCACGATAAACCATTCACAGCCGGCCTTTTCCGCCGCCTTGACAATGGCAGGCATGTTTAAATTGCCCTGCCCCACCGCCGCGAAACTGGGTTTATGCTCCATCACCGTATAATCTTTAAGGTGGATCAACGGCAGGCGGTTTTTGAGCTTCTTGCACCAGGCCACGGGATCCGCGCCGCCATTTTGAATCCAGAACGTATCGATTTCGCCCTGAAGGTTCTTCTTGTTGCTCTTCTCATAAATCCAATCCAAAGCCGGCTTGCCGTCCACATGCATCAGTTCGATGCCGTGGTTATGATAGGTCAATACCTGGCCCGCTTTACGCATCTTCTTCCCGGCGGCATCCAGCTTGGCCGCAAGATCCAGCACATTCTGGAGCGTGCTGAAATCGACACCGGCCGGCCAGGGATAAGCGGTATACCGGCAGTTCAGTTTCTGCAAGCGCTCGATGACCACTTCGGTTTCATTGAGGATTTTATTCCCGTCCTCATGGGTGGCGCAGCAGATCAGGCCCTCCCCCGCCAGGATCCGGTTGAGTTCAGCTTCATCAATGGGGCCCATCCCGGACACCTGAACCGCCTCGTACCCGATCTGGCGTATTTTCTTCAAACTGACAGCGATATCCGCCGGGGTTTTGAGATAGTCCCGGACCGTGTACAATTGAGCCGCAATCTGATTAATTCTCATCGTAGCTTCCTTTGGTTAATATAACTCTATTTTGTTTCAAGCATCCCGGATTCATCCACAGCCACAGGTTTGAACACCCGGGCCGCCGGATTCTTCACCCCATCCAACAACCGGAGCAACAGTCCCACCGCTTCCTGAGCGACGGCCTTGGTGTCAATCTTGATCGACAGGGTACCGGGCATCATCAGGTTGGCGTCACAGCCCACAATCAATACGTCTTCAGGGACGCGGATGCCACGTGACATCAGGGCTCCGTATAGCCGGGTGGCCACCTGGTCATTTTCACAGATAACGGTATCCAGCGCTCGCGGATGAGCCGCCAGAAACCTGGGAATCACCTCAAGATCCGTGAAGAAATCACGGCCGTCAATCCGGACAAGCTTCAAGCCTGATTCGCTCAGACTATTGATGGCGGCACCGAATTTGCGGGAGGTCTCCCCTCTCTGGACATAGTCGGCCATCGTAATCGAATGCACGGCCACACTGCGTCGCCCCATCCGCTTCAAGGTTTTGGCAATCGACTGATAAGCCTCAGCAAAATCAATGAACACCATGCCCATTCCTGGAATGGTTTTCATCTCAACGCCCACACTCACGACTTTCTGACGTTTGCCCAGCAGGCGCACCGCCTCGTCAGAATAACCATAGCCCAGAATGCTGCCACAGGGAGACAACGTTCGGCTGAGCTTCAATAAATGTTCAGCATCCAGGCAGAGGGCCGGCTCCAACCCCTGCTCAGACAAACACTGGGACAGGTGAAGCGCCAAACTCCCGAAATATGGGTTTTGCAGTTCATTGACGGAGATGGGGACAATCTGCAGGGCTTTCTCACGAAGGGCACGGGCCACCAGATTGGGGTGATAATCAATCTCTTCGGCCGCCTTAAGCACCCGCTCCTTGAGGTAGGAACGGATCGTAGGGTCGTCACGGAGCGCTTTGCGCACCGTGTCGATCGCCACTCCCGCTTTTTCCGCTACTTTCCGCAATGTCATAAATGAAGGGTTACGGTATTACGCCCGTCTTACAATTTCAATCACGAATAACCGCCGTAACCCCGCAGGACTACCGGCCCCGGTTGCCCCGGATCAGGGCGATGCGCTGCCGCACACATTCGGCGCTGCGCAAGCCATCCTCCGGCGTATTAAGGGCATAGTCCAATAACCGTTCCACCGTGGTCGTGGCAACCTGGGTCCGGGTATCCGAGGCTCCGTAATAGATAAACACGCGGCCATCCGCCTTAGCCACCCAACCGTTGCTGAATACGACATTCGACACATCGCCGATGCGTTCGTCACCCTGCGGCACAATGAAATAGCCGCCGGGCCGATGGGTCACCCGCCAGGGTTCTTTCAAATCCGCCAGAAAGAGATACACCACGTACCGCAATCCCGCCGCCGTATTGCGGACCCCATGCGCCAGATGCAGCCAGCCCTTGGGGGTCTTGATGGGCGCCGGACCCAGGCCGTTCTTCGCTTCCTTGATCGTATGATACACGCGGGGATCGACAATCTTCTCTTCCCCGATGACCGCGCGCTCCATGGATTTGGCCAAGGCCCAGCCGATGCCGCCCCCGCTACCGGCCTCGATAAAGCTGTCCTGGGGCCGGGTATAAAACAGGTACTGCCCCTTGATGAATTCCGGGTGCAGCACCACATTGCGCTGCTGGGCCGACCGGGATTTCAGGTCCGGCAGGCGCTCCCATTTAACCAGATCCTTCGTGCGGGCAATGCCGCACTGCGCCACCGCACTGGACAAATCGCCGGGGCCCGCCTGGGGATCCTTGCGCTCCGTACAAAACAAGCCGTAGATCCAGCCATCTTCGTGCCGGACGAGCCGCATATCGTAGACATTGGTGTCGGGAATCGCGGTTTCGGGCATCACGACCGGTTCGTTCCAGAAGCGGAACCCGTCCACGCCCGTCTTGCTCTCGGCAATGGCAAAGAAGGATTTCCGGTCAGCCCCTTCGACGCGCACGCTCAGCACGATCCCCTTCCCCCATTCCATCGCACCGGAATTGAGGGTGGCGTTGACGCCCATGCGCTCAAGCAACAGGGGATTGCGTTTCAAGTTCAGGTCGAACCGCCACTCCAGGGGCGCATGATCAGCCGTCAGTACCGGGTTGACCCACCGGTCATACCACCCGTTATAGGAATGGGGATCCACCTTGTTTTTTAAATTCAACAACCGTTGGTGGCGTGCCTTGAGCGCCGAGAGGGTCTTGCTAACAGCTGATTTCATTATTTTCCTTTGTTTTATCTAATGCCAACAACGCGGTGACCGCCACTTTTACAATGGAGGGTTTTGCTCTGTCAAAACCATCTTTTTAGAATCCGGTATCTCCGCCATCCAATCAACCCTTAAATAATCACGTTTACCTGATGGCGTCCGTCTTTAAATAGGGGCAGGATATTCCCCTTGATAGCCTGCCCATCCACGGTGATGGAGGCGGCCCCCCGGCAACGGCCGGCACGGTTGTCGAGGGCGATCTCATAGGTCGCCCCGCGGAAACGACGGATGACCCTCGCCTGTTTGATCCGTTTCGTGAGGCAGGGGTCAATCTGCAACCCGTCATAATGCCGCCGGGCCCCGAGAATATATTCCACCAGCGCCACCGTGAACCAGGCGGCCGTTCCTGTCCGCCAGGCATAGCCGGACCGGCCCAGGATCATCGGAACCCGCGTGTAGAAATTGGTGAAGGAAAAGGGTTCGACCCAGGACTGGCTGATGGGATTCTCAGGATTATCAGGAACCACCTTGACATAGGTGTCCCACGCCTGCTCGGCACGGCCGAGAAGACAGTCGGCCACCGTCTTGAACCCCGCCGCGTGATTATAGCAGCCGCCATTCTCGATATGATAGGGCATGACCGTGGTGAACCTTCCGATCCGTTCATCGAACTTGCTGCAAGGCGGGTCGCAGATCGGGATGCCCTCCGGTTTGGTCAGGTACCGATCAACCGAGTCCATACATTGCCGCAATCGCACCTCATCGGCCACCCGCCCCAATACCGCCCAGCTCTGGGTGTTGACAAAAATCTTCGCCTCCTCATTTTTACCGGACCCCAAGGCATAGCCGTCCTCACAGATCGTGCGCTGGTACCAGGCCCCGTCCCAGGCCGCTTCATTGACCTTACGGGCCATCTCGGAATGGAGGCCACGACACTCGTCACGGGTGGCCGGCTCCTTCATGCGATCCGCCAGTTCCGCCATTTCAAGAAGCCCCGCACACAATTGTTCGCTTACCATGACGCTTTCACGCGCCCCGGTCTTTGCCGAAGGCTCCAGCTGGTCATTCCAGTCGGCATGATGCTGGAGGCACAGGCCGCGCTTTCCCAGATCCCGGCTCAAATGCCGGTAGGCGCGCTGAAGGTGATCCCAGACCGTGCCGGTTTCTTCCGACTCAAAATACCGGACGGTTTCTTCCAGAATACTGGTATCCCCCGTCTCCTTGATATACCAGGGAATGGTCTGGAGCATATAGAACGGCTTATCCGAGTAGTGATGCCGGTTCAGCGGCCGCCAGCTATGCAGGCTGCTCCCGTCCGGCTTGTGCACCGTCAGGGTCTTGAGGATATTGGCCCGTGCAGCGGCCGGATCAAACAGCACCAGGGCATTGTCATTCTGCAAATTATCCCGCACCCCGCCCTTGTCGATGAGGTAGGAGTAGATCTGCTTCTTGGCAAAGAGATTGATCAGCGCATCGCGGTTACAGTTTTCCTCCCCCGTAAACACGGAGAAGCTGCCCGCCCGGCCCCGCTCCGCCTCCATCTGCTCGGCATCCAACTCGTCCAGACGGGCCGGCGACAGCCGTGCCTTGATAGCCTGCACTTCATCCGCACCTGAGCAGGGCCCGGCGATATAATCCACCCGCTCTTTACCGTGAGGGGGAATGGTGAGGGTACATTGCACAATTCCCGCGCAGTCAGGACCGTAATTCCGTTGATTGTCGCAATTCCACCCCTGCAGGATTTTAGGCGCCCCCAATCCGTAATCCGCGCGGGTAAACTGATCGCGGTAGCCATTGGCGGCACGATAATGGTTCAAGGCGACCAGATAGCCATTCCTTTTTTGGAGCGGGTGCGGGTGCAGGCGGTTGAGGATGAGCGTCCCGCCAAGCTCGGCATGGATTTCCGAGTAGACATCCTTCCAGAATCCACGCCCCTCGGCATCACTGCCATTCAGGGCGAACATCGCATAGGCGAACACGGAAATGGTACGCGGCCGGTCACTGAGATTTTCCAGCGTCACCGTCCAGGCTTCCAAGGTCTCGGACTTAGGCACAAAATAGCGGGCCGTCACGCGCAGATCACCACAGCGGGAGGAAATCTCGGTCTTGGAAGGGTAGATGCGGATGAGGCGATCCTGAACCGGCGTGGCCACTGGCATCCCCGCGGGATTAAACACCGTATTCGTCTCATCATCCCGGATATAGAGATATTTGCAGTCATACCCGATGACATTCAGGGTATTCCCCTGCTCATCCCGATAGCGGGACATGCCATCCCCGATATGCGTCGCCTCGGCGTAGTATTCGGCCCCGCCCCACTGGTTATATAGGATATTTCGCCACTTGCGCGGGGGCTCCGCCGTGATCTCAAAACAGCCCTTTTCGAGTGAAAATTTCCCGTATTGCTCAAGCGTTCCTGTCATTTTGACTCCTCTCGCATTCCACGTCCGGTCACAAAACGAATAACAGTAACGGTACTATTCTTGCCTGAGTACTGGCAAGCGGAGAATATCCCGGTTTACGTGCATTCAACCGGATGAATAAAAATAAAAGGAATCAATGACGGCCACGTGCCGCGCGCGAGATGAGGTGACACTTGTGTCGATGCTGCTGACGTGGTAGCATCCCTCCCAATTAACGGAAGTCATTCGACATTATGGATACTCACAACCCTTCTGCCGATCAGGCCCGGGAAAGTTCCCGGACCATGCGTATTGATCTTACGCCGGACATTGCCCCCGATAAGCTGGGCCCCAAATTCACCACGTCTTCACGGCGCCCCACCATCCGCATTACCAAGGCCAAGGCCGATACCAGCTTGGTGGGCGACTCGGACTTTCAGCAGCTCCTCCAAAACGTATATGACGGGGCGATCATTACGGATTATCAAGGCCGCATCGTGGATGTTAACGTGCGTCTGTGCCAGTTTGTGGGACACGAACACCACGATCTCTGCCACATGGAACTTTTCGATCTGCTCTATGGGGCGGACGAAACCATCCTGCCGATGATCCGGGAAAACCTGGCCTCCACCCGCTTTGTGCTGCTTCAGGCGTTTTTTGTCAGAAAGGACGGATCGGTTTTCCCCACAGAGACGGCCATTAACCGGCTCTTTCTCTCGGGCCAGGATTATCTCTGTTTTTTTGTGCGCGACATTACGCTGCGCCGGCAGGCAGATGAGCAACTGCGAACCGAGCACACGGCCATCCAACTGGCAGGAAGCGGTATCGCCATTGCCGATCTGCAATCCAAACTCACCTATGGCAATCCGGCGGCGCTACGAATGTGGGGTATCGAAAATCAGGAACAAGCCCAGACGCTTTCCCTTTCCCAGTTATTCAGCAATCCCCATCTCGGAAAAACCATTATGGAAATGGTCTCCACGGGACAGGCCTGGAGCCAGGAGGTTCAGGCACAACGCCTGGACCGCAGTCTGTTCTATGTTCAAGCTGCCGCCACGGCCAATTTCAATACGGACGACGAATTAACTGGCATCGTGCTCTCCTTCAATGATGTGACGGAACGGCGCCTGGCCGAATCCCAGCGGGAACTGTATGCCGAACAACTCCGGATCAGGAACACGGAGATGGAAGCGGATCTCGACATGGCGCGGGATGTTCAACTCGCCCTGCTCCCCCGCCAGTTCCCGACCTTTCCGGCCAACAGTAAACCCGAGCATAGCCTGTTGAAATTCAACCATTTTTACCGGCCCAGCACCACATTAGGCGGCGATTTCTTCTACATTCTGCCCATTTCCAGCCATCAGGCGGGAGTCTTTGCCTGCGATGTCATGGGCCATGGCATGCGGGCCGCCCTCATCACGGCCATTATGCGGAGTATGGTCGAGGAGCTGAAACCCGTGGCTCATGACCCCGGCTTTTTCATGTCCCACATCAACCGGGAATTCATGACCATCATGCGGGATGCCGAAGAGTTCATGTTTGTATCGGCGTCCTATGTCTTTTTCGACCTGGATACCCGGCGCCTCGCCTTCAGCGATGCAGGACACCCTAATCCGCTGCTGATCAACCGGCTGAACAAAACCGTCGTGCCGCTTCGGGACCGGCCGGAACCTCTGGGCCCGGCCCTCGGCATCATGGACAAGCATACGTACCCCACCATCGAGCGCCCCCTTCATGCAGGCGATGGCGTCCTGATTTATACCGATGGCATTACGGAAGCTGAAGGGAAAGGCCGGGAGCAGTATGGGGAGGAGCGTCTGCTGGCCAGCGCCCGCAAACATCTAGCCTTATCTCCGGATACGCTGCTTGCCTCCATGGCCGCCGACTCCGAGAACTACACGGCTGGCATCGGCTTTGATGACGACGTCTGCATGGTAGTGGCCGAGGTGTTCGGGTTCCCGAAAAGCTGACACGCCAATCGGTTCAGCCCCACAATTTTTCGGGATAAATGCCTTTTTCCACCAACGCACGAATCCCCTCAACAACGACAGCCTTGTCCTGGGGATAGGTGACGCCAAACCACAGTTCCGGAGTGGAGAGGACTTTGGCCGTTGCTTTCCCGCTGTTGATCAACCCATCAACTACTGTCGGCAAAAAGAACTCGGCCTTGGGATTTGCGGCATTTTTCTGAAGGAACGACACAAATTCACGCTCGAGGTGACTGAAGAGTGACGGGGTCAGCCCCCACATATTCATGGAGACCACTTCATCTCCCGTCAGGTCCAGATGCGACCCATCCGCATCGTTAAAACGGGCACCCGCCCCCATCTTTTCGATGTTGGTGCGCTCCACCACCCGCGTGAGAAGGCCATTTTTATCCACCTCGCACACCCCACGCGCCACATGACCATGCTCGGACAGGGTATTGCGCAGGGTAAAGCCCACCATACTGTAATCCGAAGAGTCCGCCTTGACGCCCTTGAGGAAGGCACCCAGCGCATCATACGAGCGGCGCCCGTAAAAATCATCGGCATTGATCACCGCAAACGGCGCCTGCACCACATTCCGGCAGGCCAGCACGGCGTGCCCGGTCCCCCATGGCTTCTTGCGGTCGGCAGGGACTGAAAAACCAGCCGGCAGATCCGCCATATCCTGGAACACATAATCGACAGGAATGTATTTTTCGAAACGGGAGGAGACAATGTCACGGAAGTCTTTTTCGATGTCCCGCCGGATCACGCAGACCACCCGGTCAAAACCGGCGCGAATGGCATCATAGACCGAATACTCGATCACAATAGCTCCATTGGGGCCTACGGCCTCAATCTGTTTCAGGCCCCCATACCGACTCCCAATCCCCGCCGCCAATACCACCAGTGTTTTACTCATATTTAACATATACACCAAGCCCCCTATGAACGGCAAGTTCTCCGTTTCACCTGCTGAAATGGAGGGTTTTGCTCCGTCAAAACCATTTCCAGGTAGTTGCTGGCGCCGACAGAGCGGCGCCCTCCATTAGTGGGAAGAGGCGAGTCAACTTCGGGCACAATATCCTTGTTCCCGTTATGGGAACATTGTATATCTAAAAGAACTAAATAGTTATTTAATGATTAGCAAATGAAATAGGTGAACCATGCCTTGTGATATCTGTGGTGACCAGAAGGCCACGAAAAATGCCACCGCTCAAGCAATGAGTCGTGCCGTACAGTTGGGGTTCAACCCGTTTGCAAACGGGCTTATCCCAACAAACTTAGCCAGACTCGCCACCCCAGCCTCACAGGCAGAATGGCGACATCACGCCATCCATGGCCTGCTCTCGCATGGAGATTGGAAGCTCTGTGACATCTGCATGGCTGGACTCAACACGTCACCCTTGAAATGATATTGGACACATTCCCCTCAAAAGGGGAAAATATCTTCAGGAGGGAAGGTTGAGAAAGGAGGGCGTGATGCATCCAGTATCAGCCATAAGGATATGGGAACATGGTCACCATGGCACCCTACATCAGGAACATGCCTACACGATATTACATCGAATTCCGGAAGAGACGCTGAGGAGAGTGGCCGTAATGATTTTGGCAGTGGGATTAATGATCCTGATGGGACTGATGATAACTGGGGATATTCATCTTGGCCCGAGGGACATGATCAGGCTGTTCGACAGTCCTGCTGTACCTGAATCACCATGGTCCATGGTCTGGAAAGGCATAGCCTAGTTTATTCAGGCATTGCCCAGTAGGCGCGATGTGAGGTGATCATGAGACGAGGCCAAGTCACGCCAGCGTATCGCGACCCGGGCGGGGAACGGTCCGTTTTCATCGCAGCGGGTAAACCCGTCGTCGGTGATATCGAAACGTACCCGTTCGACTTCGACGGGATTTTCGGCATAGGCGAGGCGGACGTTGGTCTTCGCGCTCGGGAGCCGCACTCCGTCGTAGCCCACCTCGAAACTGCCAAACATGCCGACAAGTCCGAAGCAAAGCACAACACCGGCAATATCGCCGCGTGCGGCAGTCTGGACGGCACAAACAAAGGCGGACAACGGCGCCAATCATGCGCGCTGTAAAGCGTCGCGTAAATTGGCTGGTGGGGGTACTGATTTCATGATCATCGTTTCCGCAACTTTTTGATCAATGCGTCATAAGCCGCGTGCGATCCAATCCAGAACCAAACCGCCGTATTCTCATGAACGACGCAAACGGCCCGCCAGTGGATTCCAATTCTAACGGAGTAGATAGGCTCGGAGTGGTGAATGCGCTTGAACTGCAGCGAGGGATGGCGGGGATTGGATGCCCAAAGTCGATAGACTTGACGAGCAGGAGAACGAACCGCCGTCGGCGCCTCACGCAGCTTCCGCCGGAAGGAGTCCGTCGTTTCAGATATCATGAGCAAAATCCATCTTTCGGGTCTTGCCCCTCCGCCGTTCTGCCAACGCAACTCCCGCAAGGGTTGCGAGCTCATCCTGGGAGTTCTTGAACGACGTGTCCCATTTCACTTCAGCATCGATTTCGGCCAACACAAAACGCGCGATCTCGTTCTGTTGCTTCGAGGGCAAGCCGGACACCCGACTAATTGCTTTTTCAAGTAATGCTGTCATGTCTTTATTAAACTCTGAATCGTCTTATCCTTCAATCATTCTTTCATCCCCACGACGCAAATCAGCCTGAGCCGGGCTTCCCGGCGATAGGCTGAATTTGCTGGTTCGGCAAATTTATGATGCCCATTTCAATGCCAGCTTACGGTGCTCAGCGGCACAGTCGCGGAGGTAAAGATTGATCAAATTCTGGTACGGCATTCCCAATTCGGTGGCGAGGTTTTTGAAATAAGCCACCGTCATCTTATCCAGTCGGATGGTAATGGGCTGCTTAAGCTGCTTAATGTAGGGGTTTTTAGCCCCTTCCATTTTCGAAAAGTCATAATGTGCTCGCATAGTTCACCTCTCGTAATCTTTGCATTCCTCTTTGTCGGCCTTCCGGGCGGAAATCAACCTGATCACCTCGTCATTTTCCCGGTAACAGTGACAGACGACCAACACCCGGAGCTTAAAACTGATTCCGAGCATGATGAATCGATCTTCCTCTTCCGAATGATCGGGATCGAAGAACCGAATGGCATTTTCGTCCAAGAAGACTGTCTGGGCTTCTTCGAAAGAGACCCCATGCGCCCTCTTGTTCTTGCTGTTTTTGTTTTCATCCCACTTGAATTGAATGCCACTCATATAAATACAGTGTATGTATTGAAATCCCGTGGGTCAAATCATTTTAATGGGCCGAACGGTCCGGCTCACTGGCGACGAGCCCGACAGGGCGAGGCGTACAGTGGGGTCGGTGGTTGGTCAATTATAATTGGGGTATCCCTCGCGCGGCATGCCAAATTCGAGCGATTTCAACTAGGTTTTGTCCGGCTTTGATTCTGTAAACAACACGGCACGGCCTATGAATGATCTCTCTGATTGTTACGTCCTTGAATTCCGGGACGACACGACCTGATTCTGGGAACACCGAAAGACGCTCAACAGCCATAAACAGACTTCGGATGAATTTCTTTCCTGCAATGGGATCGTCTTCGGCGATGTAGGCAAAAATCTCTTTCAAGTCCAAGCGGGCAGCAGGCGACCAGGTTAGTTCGTAAGCCATTCGGCAAACTCCTCCCTAACACGATAGTGGGGGATTCCTTTGCCTTCATCCAATTCCCGGAGCCCCTTGCGAATCCCGGCGACAAAATTGATTCGTTCTTGAATGTCCGCCCAAGAGGCTTCCTCAGGGAGGTCTTCTATTGTATGAATCGCAATTTCTTTGACTGTCATGTTTTAACTCTATCACTCTTATATTTGCCTGCAAATATTTCTTTGATCGGAAAACCAGGGACATACTAATTGGGGTGAGCGCCGAATTACCATCTCATTATTGTTGTTTTTGAAACATGACATCCTAA
>JBAXWB010000019.1 GCA_037128595.1 bacterium | reverse complement strand
CACGCAATAAGCCCCTGGCTCGCGCTGCCTAACTGAAGAATTTTGTCGGCCACCCACGCATCTAAAACACTCGAAATAAAGGGGGATTTACCACGGAGACACGGAGATTTAGAGAGAGAATTCAAAGATAATGTTGCTGAATTTTCAATTCCGGAGTACCGAAATTCGAAATTCCGCAACGGTTTTCTGGAGAAATACCACGAGAAAAAGGGGTTAAAGAAGACCTTTCCCGACTTGGCCGAAGAATCATTGTCGAAGTATTCTCCCGAATTCCTCCAGGAAACCGTTTAACAACTGGCTTCCCCCTCATCCTCTCGGGAGCGGACAATCCAGTGCATCGGCCACCGCGCGCAGGGCTTCGCCCTCCTCGAGCGTGACGATCCCGTCGGCGCTGATCGCCGCCGTGCAGGCCGCGACCAGTTTTTGCTTGATCGGCGGGGTGGTCTCCGCGAGCCGGTCCAGCGCCTGATCCATCTCTTTCAGGGAGGCCTTCTCGGCGGGGAGCAGGTTGAGCGCGCTCACCCCGAGTTCGCGGCAACCTGCCGCAAAGGCCGCTGCGGCCAGCTCGGGCGTCCTGGCCCCGAACCACGCCAGGGCCGAGAGGACCGTCGCCGCTTCACGGGTCAGGGTGTTCAGGGAGGTAATGTGGATCCTGGCCCGTTTGGCCAGTCCGAACGGGGTATCCAGATGGCGCAACAGCATGCGCAATACCATGTACTCAAACAGGGAGACCTCCTCATCGGCCGACACCAGCCCCATGACGGTTTCCCGGAACGCAGGATACTCGGCCGGCCGCAGATGCTTGAGCGTGCCGATGGCGATGTCCACAAGGGGCTGCCGTAAGGGGGCGGGCAGGGCCGATAACTCCCGGTCAAGCATCTGGATGGCCTCATTCAGCTCAGCCGGAACCCGTTTGGCCAGATAGGCCAACTGCTGCTGACGCGGCTCAGGCCGGGGATCCAGCAGAATCCCGAAAATGACGGCCTGCGCCAGGGTGGGCGTATGCGCCGCCGTCCGCAAGGTGGGGGGGATGGCCTCGATCGAGTGGGCGGCATGGATCAGGCTACCGGCCGACAGCGTGCCCGCCTGGTTCACGGCCTGATCGGGCGACATGCCCGGCAACGGCGGGGGCGTGAGAGCGGTGGTTACGTTGTTGAGTTGATGAGTGGTTAGGGGGGGACTTGCAGGGCGGTTGCCTGACAACTCCGCAATGGGCGAACCTGACAACTCATCTGTCTGGGTAGGGCGAGGCGTCCCTGCCGAGCCGCTTTCCTCTTTGAACTGCGGATCCAGCCGCCGGATGCGTTCGGTCAGAGGCGGATGGGTCGCCAGCAGGCCGAGGAAGGGCGAGGCCAGGCCGTTGGCGAAAAAGAGGTGACTGGCCGTTTCGGCGGCGGGGGTCGCCAGGCGTGAGCCG
The DNA here is from genome assembly GCA_037128595.1 of bacterium. Lineage (NCBI taxonomy): Bacteria > bacterium. The sequence goes on along the minus strand of JBAXWB010000019.1, from coordinate 102,424 downwards.
GTGGCCAGTCCGCCTATCTTCTTCAGGGCGCCGGACAGGCCGGCCGGATTGCGGGTGAACTGAACCGCGCTGGCGTCCGCCAGGAATTCACGCTGGCGCGAGACGGCGCTTTTGATCAGGCGGGCAAAGAAGACGCCGATATAGCCGATGATCATCATTGCCAACCCCAGCAAGACCAGCACCATCAACGGATTCCCTTTCTTGTCGTCACGGGAACTGCCGCCGGTGGTGCTGCCGAGGATGCGGAACATGAAATACCCGGTGATGGCAATCAGCAGGATACCGTGCAACACCCCGATCAGGCGGATGTTCAGGCGCATATCGCCATTCAGGATATGGCTGAATTCGTGGCCGACCACTCCCTGCAGCTCCTCGCGGTTAAGCTGCATCAGGGTGCCGCGGGTGACCGCGATGACCGCATCCTTGGTCGAAAACCCGGCGGCAAAGGCATTGATCCCGTCCTCGCCATCCATGACATAGACCTTGGGGATGGGGGTGCCGGAGGCGATGGCCATTTCCTCGACCACGTTCAGCAGCCGTTTCTCCTGGAAGTCCGTGGTGTCCGGTGCGATCGGCCGGCCATTCAGCATTTCCGCCACCGCCACGCCGCCGGAGGAGAGGGAGGAGATTTTGTAGAGACTTCCGGAGAGGATGATGCCGCCGGTGACAAGTGCCACGAGGCCCAGCAGATTCGGATCCCAGAGGGCCAGCCAGTTGAAGGGTTCATGCGGGATGGCCGCCGTGTCGTAATGGAAGACCAGGGCGGTGATGAGGTAGAGCGTCACAATAATCATCACGACGGCGAGCAGATAAAAGGCGATCAGGCGGCTGGTCTGCCGCCGGGCGGCTTCCTGATATTCGAAGAAATTCATGGGGGGTAGTATAGGGATAGATGAATATTTGTCAAAATTCAGGTTGAACCAATTGGGGGGGTAGTATATAAGACCAACTCCTCTTCGAGGCCGGAGTGGCGAAATGGCAGACGCAGTAGACTCAAAATCTACCACCTTCACGGGTATCACGGTTCAAGTCCGTGCTCCGGCACCACCTTTAAAACCCTTCTAAACGTGCGTTTTGATCAATGAAATCAATAGTTTCGTGAGATTGATGGGTTTTGGCTTTCGCCGCTTTTCGCTCTTATTCGCTTCTTCCGGGGATTACGTTTTGAGGTCGATAAAGTAATCATAAAGTAACCATAGGAAAAGATCTCGGCTTGAATCTACCATGATCTACTATGATCTACTTTGATCTACTCATTGAGTGCAGGGCTTTACACGGGCTCAGGCAATCAGTGCCACAACATCAGTGTACCGGAACCCCGCGGCACGTTTGCGGCCGGGCAACTTCACCTTGAAAAGGATCCCTTGCTGGGCAAGTTCGTCCACCGTTCGTGCCGACCGCCCCAGAAGTCGGGCGGCTTCAACTCGTCTCAATAACCGATTCTCCGCTGGTGCGGCAGGTGTGGTTTCAACGTTCCCGCCGTTTCGCAAGAAGGCGAGGAGGTTGGCTCTGTCGGCCGGCGTTGCCTGAGGGTCAGCCTTTACCGTGGCCTTGATGATTTCAATTGTTGATAAGGTGAATTTCATTGATTTTTTCTTTCCTGCGACCTCATTCGATGTTCCGCACGTCCGGTTTGCTGCTACTTCCACCATTTGAACCAGGCATACCACGAAGCCGTGACACCAATGAAGCGCGTGCCAGCCTGCAGGGCCGACATCCGGTAGGCGCGCTGGGTTCTGTAGAACCGGGTATTTGCTTCCCAACCGCCGTTGCCGGTTTGCCAGTCGAAGTCATGCCGCAGGCAGGGAGGAAAGTATTTCGTTGGCCAGTACATCTCGGACACGCAGGTGCAACCATCACATTTTTCAAACCAGTCCCACTGCTTTGAATCCAAGGCTTCCCTGATCAGGACCTGTATGTCATGGGGTATACTCAGAACGTCAAAGGATTCGATAATGCGGTGATACTCGGTCGCACGGTTCAACCCGCTATCTTTCGTCCCGCCTGGGGGCGCCTGTGCTGGTTTCTTCTTGTAAGCGCAACCACACGGCGGCTTCTTCAGTAAAGCAGTCTTCATCAATCGTTCTCCTTATGCCGGATGCATGGCCGCTCTTTCATGTTGGCCGCCAGTTTCAGGATCGCATCCGACAACTTGTCCAGCCGCTTCCCGAACTGGCACCCCTGGCAGTAGATGATCCACACGCAGAAACAGCATACGGCGCCCAGGATGGCCACCAGCGGCCAGCGCCCGATCACGTCGAGACTCTCTGAATCGGGTAGGGCGGCCGCCGTGGTCGCCCCCAATGCCGCACCGCCCGCCACTATCGCTTCAATTTTCCCTATCATTTTCATGCCCTCCTAAAACCGTGCTTCGTACTCAAACCTCATTCCCCGGACATATCCAATCCCGCCCGCAGTCCCCCCGCCGGGCGCGTTGGTGGGAATCACCCAGTATTCCATGTCGATCAGACAATCGTCCGGAGCGGGGACATATGCTGTGAGTGTGGCCGTCGAGAGATTTGTCAGGGTGGTACTGGCTTGGAATAATCCGCTCGTGACACTTGTCCAGGCCTTCAAACCACCCGCACGCCACCGGCAGGCCATGGCGTAGGTGCCGGGGGTCGTGTGGTAGGTGTACCAGCGGAAAACCATGTTCGAGGTATAACCCTGGGGCGTCGGGCTTGAGATTGGCCCAGCAAAGTCGGTTCGGGTTTTATCATGCTTCGTGAATTCTGCCTGACCGTTCGCATTGATCAGGGACTCTCGCGGGCAGGAATAGAGATAGTCGGCCGGGATCCAGCAATAGTGGTTCGTCACGCCACTCAGGGTCGCCGCCACCACGGTACCTGTCGGGGTGTTGGTTACCTTGATATTATCCCCAGCCCGGATCGGCAGGTTGGTCAGCCAGCCCGAAGCCGTTGAATCGCTCGCCCATTCTGCAGGCGCGCCATCAATCACCCAATGTTCCTGCTTGGACTTCTTGCCGGCTTCCGCAAAGCAAAGAATCGAGGCGAGAATCAGTTCGCCAAAAATCAACGCCGCGTATTTCACGTCAATTCCCTTTCCTGATGATCTGCACATGGGCATTTGTCACCGAACTGGTTAACTGCAAGACATCCCCAAATTCGAAAGGGTATTCAACCTCGGGTACCCAGATGACCGTACTGGCATTCGTTACAGGGAGATTTCCAATCAGGTAGGTGTTTCCCTGGCTCACCCGGGAAACCGTCAGGGTTGCGTTCGTGTTCGCTGGAAACTTCCAAAGAACCGTCACCGGCATCCATACGGTATTAACCTGTTGGTTCGTGAGCATGATGAGCGAGCCGTTCAGTGGATAGGTTTGTGCCCAGGGTGCCGCGTAGGCCGCATCGGCCACCATCAAAAGCATCAAGATTGTGAAGCCGTTTCGTTTCATAGTAATTCCCTCACGGCCGACTCACATCCGAATCCAACACGTTCGTTACGTTGCCGGCCACGAAGACCAATTGCGTCCCACCCAAGATCATGAATTTGCCAACGGCTCCCAGGGAGAAATTGGTTGCAGTCACCGTCTGAAAAAAAGGACTTGCCCCGTTCGTCACAGAGGCCCGGTAACGCGCATCGTTCGTGGAGACAAAACCCCTGATGGCGCCGGGATAGATTCCGCCATTACCGTCAACGACCGGGTGCCCATGGAAATGGAGCCACCCGTTGCTGACAGCCGTACCCCGGCCTAATTCAACCGTGTCAGTAAAGCCCGAAGGTATGGCGGCAACCAACCCGCCTTCTTCGCCTCCGCCCAGGGCGACATTTCCCAATCCGTTACCAACGGCATAAGCCCCGATCCCAACGCCGTAGGAATAACCGCTGGCTGAGACGCCGACCGCCGCGCCGTATGCACTACCGGCGGAAAATGTGCCAACTGCAGCGCCATATGCCCCCAGGGATCCATAACCAATTGCCGCCCCGGCAGTGCCGTCGGAGGAATACCCTACGGCCGCCCCACACGAAGCTCCAATGGTTTCCTGCCCAACCGCCACCCCGTAAGAGGATCCATCAGCAAGTAGCCCCAGCGCCGTACCGCTTTCTGCCCCGTTGGCCTCACGCCCGAGCGCAGTGGTCTCCTCGGTTACCCCGTATCCAAAGGGCAGGGGAATACCCGTCAATCCTGACGCATTCCCGAAGAAGCCGTCACCCATCGCCCAGAATGCTCCTGCCGTGACCGACTTCGTCCCGTGTGACCCCAGATCATCGCCAACCACAATGGACTGGCTATTGCTCACCGTCCCGGCCCCCAGCAGGATGGCTGCATTACCCACATCGGTTATCACGGCCTTCTGGCCGCCTGAGAGATTCCCCAGGAGCAGGGAGCCTTTCCCCCGGTTAGTGACAGACGACAGACTTCCGAAGGTGCCAAGAATAAATGCCCCGTCGCCGTTCAGAACCATCTGTCCATCGTTCTTGCCACGGAACTGCGAGCCCGGCCCGCCAATCCACATCCAGCCGGTATTGTCCCCGGCAAATTGATATGAATTCCCATTCGTGACAATGGTCCCGCTGTTGTTCCCGCTCATTGGCTCATAAGTCGTGAAAGTTTGAATCACAAACCCCTGCTGGGTCGGATTGAGCCACCCAGCCAGACAAGTCCCTATTCCCACCACCACAGCCACCCACATAGTAATCGCTATCTTTTTCATTCTGACTCCTGAATTCCGAATACTGACTTCTGCGAGTACCGGGGCGTTCCGCCATCACCAATCGTATCCACCGCCCGGATCTTTCCCGTCTGCACCATGCGCAACCAAACGTTCGCCTGGGTCACCAGGCTGTAGACCTCTGGCGCAAACTGGACACCCATCTCCATTCCAAGATTGAAGATGATCATGTCCAAAGCGTGCCGAAACCCCGATACCGGCACCTTTGAGAGATCAGGATCCATCACATACCAGGGATAAACGGACACGGCCTCACGGAACATATTCACGGTTTCGTCCACTATCTCGCCGAGTCGATTCGTCTTGGTCGGATTGGCATCCACCCAAGACCGGTATAGGTTGCTCATATCAGTCGGCAACGCATTTAACACCGTCTCGCTCGTCAATTCTTTCCACCCGCTCACGATTACCCCTGTAAACCGTTGAGGGAACTACTCCTGGCGGCGCAGTTCCCCCAACATCTCACGCCTCACACTTAACATCTCACCGCAACTACGCCGCTGCTACATTCAGACGCACGCATGCCGCGCCGTTCGTCACCTTCACATCTTCAGACCAGTCGAACTTTGCCACCTCGACGCGACCGTCATCTCGCATGTACGAGCCTGGAACCATGAATTCATTCATCAATCTGAATGTTTTCATGAAGCTTGGGTCTCGCCGACTCGGTGCTTCTTTCCGCGCGAAAATCAACACCGCGGTATCCAGCAGGAAGTTGATGTTCTCCGCTTTCCCTTCAGGGGCCACGTCATAGATCATGTAGGACGTGCGGACATCCGGCGTGCCGATAAACATCTGGCTGGCTGACTGTTCCGTGGGAACTGCCAACCCCAGGTCACCTTTATTACGCCCATTGCCTACCACGAACCGGCCCCGGACCTTGTCCTGGTTCTTGAATACTTTCCATGCTGTTGCCCCGAACAGCACACCAACGCCCATCAGCGAACCATACTTTGCCGCCTTGATGACCGACAGAATGGCGTCATCAACGTCAGCAATCGGGTCAGCCGCCGGATTCCAGGTTTTGTTCGTGCCCACCCCCACAGCCGACAATGCGGCGTCGATTACTGCTTTCTCGTGGGACAGCGCCGCTATTTCGGCCACCGCCACGGCCCCTTCACGCAGCATATTCTCAAGGCCATCAGCCTCGAGCTGCTCCAGGTTATCGACGGGATAGTCCAGGGCATGAGGTTCGCAATTGAACGTCGCATCCGTCGCGTCGAACCGCAACTCAGCTGCCCGTCCACCCAACGTCCGGAGCGTATCCGGAATATGAAACCGGTTCTTTTCCGTATAGCACTTAAACCGGCCCACGCTGGTGGCCACCTCGACCGTTGGCGCCAGAAAATCTGCCACTGGCATAATCGCACTCTGCGCCGCGCCCTGTGCAAACTGCCGCAGGGTAGGGGACGAACTAAGATCACTCAATCTGCTCATAATATTTTCCTTCTTTAAGACTGCTTACTGAATACTGCCCTCTGCCAATTAGCTTGTTACTCTCCCGCGACAACGATGTTCCCAATCATCGACGGCCGGGCCAGTACCAACTGCCCGTCAATTCCCGCCTCTTCGGCGATGGCCACTCCAAAATACGTTCCCGCCCCAGCCGGCAATGCTTGCACCTTGCCGTTGTTCGCTCCCGCATCCACCATGGCAACCAAGGTGTCCCCCGGGTTGCAGGTGCCTACCAGGACCAACCGAACATTCCGGCTCGGATCAAGTGGACGGGCAGAAACAAGTTGCGGTGGCGCAGCACCTTCAGTCACCACGTACAAAGGGCGTTCCCCTGCAAATTTCACAAGATCAACAGCTGGCCCCCATACATTGATCATTTTAGCGAGGTAACCCTCTTTCCCCGTCAGATCCCCACCAGCCCTCATGCGAATATCCCCAACCTTCGTATTACTCTGACTCATGTCTTTATCCCTTTCGTAATCTTAATCGTAATCCTATTCTCTCAGCCCACTGGAGCGACCTATTGGCCGCCTATTTCCCGCTCCGCGCGCCTGAAGGCGACGATGAACGGAATTTTTTCAGTAACCGCAATTTCTTGCGCTCGGTTCCGAATCTTGACGGCTTTAGTATCGCCATCCGCCCCGGACTGGCCTCCCTGCCCAGCCTGCCCTGAGCTTGTCGAATGGGGCGGTACCGGCCGCGCAGTTGCGCGGTTGTGGAGCGGTTTCCGAGTAGACTCCTTCCCCTCTACCTTAGCCTGGGTGGGGGGTACTTCCTCTTTGCATGCCAACTCCCGCAGATCACCGAGTACAGTCAGAGTTCCCGCCCGATTCTGAATCAACTGTTCAGTCCAGAACGGTTTTGCCGTTTCGCTAATAACGCCCTCGAAATCAGCCAGATGTCGGTTCACCAGTTCACCTTCGACTGCTTTCAGGTTTGTCACCAGAGCGTCATGCTGCCCCTGGAGCGCCGTCAGCGAGTTTTGCAACTTCGTCACTACGGTCGCCGCAATCAACCCATCCATCTTCTCCAGGATGACTGCTTCCGTCGCGTCCGCTGCCAACCCAAGATGATTCACTAACTTTTCAATCACTGCTTTCATGTTTTCTATCTCCTTGCATTTCGCCCCTGCCTCGCAGTGAGACTTCCTCTCTACTGCGGGGCCTCCATATAATGTCTGAAAATCAACCACCCCCCTCTGTCCACTGTTGGAAAGGGGCACCAAACCTTTGAGATTTGGGTCGTTTGTCACAGCCGCGTTCAGGATTCGAACAGGACGCACCCTTCCATCGCCAAGATCAACGCAATCCGACCGTGCCCACACCGGCGACAAGAAGCGATACCTCCCGCCTTTCACGGCCTTTTCTCCCAAATCTGACCATCGAATCTGCGCCCAAAGGCCGTTTTCTCGGTTTTCAAGGCCTATAATCCAGCCAGCGGCCTCAGAACGCTTCTCTCCATCAAGTGAGAAATGATCAAAATCAACCAACAATCCCGGGAAATTGGGGGTTTGGGCGTCTGCGGCGAATCGTGCGGCCATGGCAATACAGGCCTCCAGGTCAATGACCTGAATTACACCAGCTGCAGCGTGCGGGAATTCCCCGAAAGGCGCGATGTGATACCACCCGTCATCGGGCAGTCGAAAATCTCGGTTCAAAATTAAATTATTCATGGGCCTCCAATAGATGGGAAGAAATCAACCACCCGAGGCATCATGACTGACATTCGGGATCTCTGATTGTCTTTGCAATTGAGATATTGGCTGCACTTATGCAACAGTGCTCTCGTGTATGGAGGATAAATGACATTACCAATCTCTATTGACTCACTTTTGAATGGCAAAGCCGTGGAATGGGAGCGGCTTGAGTTCAAGGCCGGCTGGAATCCGCTGGCCGTCCTGCACTCGATGTGTGCGTTTGCCAATGACTTCCATAATCTCGGCGGCGGATACATTGTGGTGGGTGTGGCCGAAAAGGCCGGCCGCCCGATCCTTCCGCCGGTTGGTGTCGAGGCGGATCAGTTGAATGCGATTCAAAAGGAGATCCTTCATCTTGGCCAGAACGCGATGCAGCCCCACTTCCATCCAATCATTGTGCCCGAGGTCGTGGACGGTAAACACATTCTGATTCTCTGGGTCTCAGGAGGTCCGACCCGTCCCTACAAAGTGAAGTTGGGGCTGGGCAAGGATTGTAAGGACTGGGGCTATTTTATCCGGAAGGGTTCCAGTACGGTTAGGGCCAAGGGGCCTGATGAGGTGGAATTGCTTTCCCTTGCGGCAACCGTGCCTTTTGATGACCGGATAAATCGCCGGGCGAGCCTGAACGATTTATCCCGTGCCCTGATCGTGGACTTCCTTAAGAAGGTCGAAAGCCCGTTGGCCAGACCCGCAAAGAAGTTGTCCATGGGTGACCTGGGTCGTCAGATGAACATCGTGGATGGTCCGAAGGAGGCACTCTTCCCCAAGAATGTGGGTCTGCTCTTTTTTAACCCGGAGCCGCATAAATTCTTCCCGGTCACCCAGATTGATGTGGTCTGGTTCCCGGAAGGCGCTGGCGGCAACAAATTTACTGAAAAAATATTCCGAGGTCCCTTGGATCACATGACGCGGGAGGCATTGGAGTACATCCGCCGCAACTACATCAATGAAACGGTCATCAAACACCCGGACCGCGCGGAAGCCACTCGCGTTGAGAATTTCCCATACCCAGCCATTGAAGAGGCAGTCGCCAATGCGGTTTACCATCGCAGTTACGAGGAGCGCGAACCTATAGAGGTTCGCATCTCCAAAGATGACCTCGTTGTCCTCAGTTATCCTGGTCCGGATCGTTCCGTACGCCTGGCACAATTGCGCGCTGGTCGGTCATTGCCTCGTCGGTATCGAAACCGCAGAATCGGGGAGTTCCTCAAGGAACTGGACATGACGGAGGGTCGGGCAACCGGTATCCCGAAAATTCTTCATGCCATGAAACAGAACGGCTCTCCGGCGCCGGAATTTGAGTTCGACAAGGACCACACGTATTTCATGTGCCGCCTGCCGATCCATCCCCAAGCGAAACCACCTGAAGAAATTTCTAGTCGGGTTGACGCCCACTCAAGGGCCAACACCCCTACAGTCACCCCTACAGTCACCCATACAGTGGGGGCACTACTGTCCTTATTGCAAAAAGAAGGCGAATTGGGCAGCACCGGAATCCGCATAGCGTTGGGCCTCAAAGACCGGGCGCATATCCACAAGAGTTACCTGCAACCTGCTCTCGCATCTGGGGCTGTCGAGATGACCATTTCCTCTAAACCCAACAGTCGCCTTCAGAAATACCGTCTCACGGCAAAAGGCCGTGCCTGGCTTGATAAGGATACGAAGAGTTGATGTCTCACCAGTATGCGGGAATCTAACACCTGTCCGCTAAATATTTCTGGTGAATCGACCGATAATCGACTGATGGTTTTCCTTAATCGACCGATGGGGAGCGGACTGAAGGGGTTGATGACTCTTCAAAGTCGGCGCAAAGAAATGACTCAATTGACTCTCATCAGTTATCGAAGTCCGATGGTAAGTTATCGTAGCCTTCCGGTCTTTTCGGTGGCCTGAATAATCTATCACTAATCTATCACCAAAATAAGGGAATCTATCACCTGGTCGCCAAAGGTTTCTGGTAACCGGGCGAAGAATCGGGCGATGGATGCGGCCCGTATGGCTATCCATCATGAAAAGACGGCCCTTTCCTGAAGCTTATACCCCGTCTTCTCGCTCAACTCCCCCAAATCCATCCGCACCCCAGCCTTTGCCAACTCCACCGCGTCCTTGACTACCCTCGACACCTCATCCGCCGCAGGCGGGGCGAACTCGAAATAGGCCAGGATCGGTTGATCTGGGAAATATTCTCTCATCAATGGCGTGTCGAACTGTTCCTGAAACAATCCGCTCAACAACGCCGCATCGCCCCGGGCGATCTGCAGAAAGGTATCCGAGTGCGCATTGCCGGCAAGTGTTCCGGATCCGGACTCCGCCAGCATCGTCAACAGTCCGCCGGTGGCCGCCAAAGTAATCTGCCGGTCGATGTAGTCAATATGTTCCAGAAATGGTGGCTTATTACCGCCGCCATTCACAAACTTCACATCGCTGCCGTAGGGGAGGTAACCCCTGCCATCCGACATGATCTCTTGGGCAACCTTGTGGTATTCCGCTTCCTTCGTTTCCGGTGTATTCGGCGGTCCGACAAGAAAAATGGACGGTATACCGTAGACCTCCAGGAAAGAATCCCAGTCTTTTTGACTCAGATTCTTTCGAAGATACAGCACCGCCAGCATCCGATTCAGGGGTACGGATTCAAATACCAGAAAGTTCTCAAAATCAACCACCACCCCTCGGGCAGCACCACTTCTGGCATTCTGGTTATACTCCCACGTCCCAAAAATACCGTCTCGTACCCAGAACCATTGTTCGACCGGCTCCAATCGCGTAACCATGCCCGACGGCGCAAAGTGTTTCTCCAGGTGCGCATACCCCCGGAAGAACCCAGAAAACAAAAATGCCACTGCATCCCGGAAATTCTCAACCCGGTCATACGCCTCGCGTAGAAACGCCGCTTGTTCCTCTGCAAGTATCTGATCCCCGGTTTTCTTCTGGATTCTGGATACTGACTTCTGGATTCTCGCCTCTCCCGCCTCCGGCGGGCAGAGGCGAATATCCCAATCACAAGCCAGCAAAGCCGCTCTCCGCCTCTGGATTACGGCATAGATCATGGCATCCGAACGCTCCATATAATGGTAGAACCATTGCAGGTCGGCATAGGTGCCACGCTCTCCGGCTTCCAGGAGTGAGACCAATTTCGGCAGGCTCAATCCCCGAAGGGGATTATATTTATCCCGCCAGCCTTGGCTTTTGTGATCGAAAATCTGGATGCCCATAGTCTTACCAACAGATACGTCCGATACGTCCGAATAATGCCCACTGAAATATGCCCATTGCCAACTGGTGTTACTGCCCGACCTGAATCACTTCAGGCCTGACAATCTCCGGACTCACCGTGCGGGGCTGTTCAAGCGCCTTACCCAGCATCTGGTTGCCGTAATAGAACCCAAGCCCGAACTTGGCCACGCCGGACGCGCCCTCAACAATCTTCTCCAACACACCCGGCTCCCTGGGGATGGCATTCAACGGCGGCAGGATGGAAGAAACCTTCATCTCATTGACCCCGGTCGCCGAAATGGTCATGTTCGATCCCTTGATCGTGACTAAATTAACCGTTCGCGGTTGGCTGTAATAACTGTCCAGCCCCTTATTGACGTCCACTTTTTTCACCATGGACGCGCACCCACCACACACCAAGAACCCAGAACCCAACATTACGAATAAACATTTTTTCATATTGATTCCTCCAATATATAGGCAGAAATCAACCACCTGTCAGAGAAGACGGGTGAAAAAGGGTGAGAATCAACCCGATAAAACACGCTGGCGGCGACGTAAAGTACTGGCGGCCGGGCGTCCAAATCCACCTAACGCAATCATACTCCCGCTACTCTCCGCTTCCCACCGCCCATGGTTCGCCAGGGCCAAGGCCATGACGCAGTCATCATGATACCCCGACGGGGCATTATAGGTGATCCCGCCTGATGGCGTGATTTCATACTCATATCGCTTTAATTCAGCTGTCAGGATATCCCAGTGTACGGAACTTGGCCTGCCCTGCGTAGCTCCAGGCGCTTGCGCCGTGGGAGCGAAGGAGGGCCATGCTAATTTTCGTTGTTCAACGGAGACAATCAACCGCTGAATCAACGCCGTCTTGCTCGATGACGTCAGCTTGAACCCTTCAATATCCGCGTATACCCGTTTCAGGTCGTCATAAATTGGATCTCCAACTCCCGTTGCGTCCAAAATCAACCGCCCCCGGTATTTACGGGCAAACCCCAGTATCCGTTCCTTCTGGATAGGCCAGTCCAGTTGATTGAACCGTTCCATTGCGAAACACCGCCCCGTCTCCGCATCCATGGCGATCAGAACCGTCCAGTCCGTATGCTTGGCCACATCACAGCCAATCACGACATGCCGGTGATATTTGTCCGTTTCAGTCCGTTCTGTCTGTGTGATCAGACACGCGTCAATATTCCGGAACACACCAGCACTGTCCTCCATAAACTCCGCCATGTATTCCTGCCGGAATACATCTTCCGGTAAAGTCCGCTTTGCCTCGTTCCATTCTTTTGTCGGAAAGAATGGTGATGCCTTACTCGGGAAGGTGAAACTGGCATAATCCTCTTCGCCAGGATCCATTCCCCGGGTGTACAGATCATAAAACCAATTGTGACCCTTTGGGGTGCTGACAAATACCGCCCAGCCCAAGGTCTGGGCAATGGTGGGGCGCAGGACGTAATTCCACACATCCGGAGAAATCATCGCCGCTTCATCAATCACAATTCCCTGGAAACCGAAACCGCGAATATTATCCGGGTTATCGGCGGACAAGAACCAGATCCTCACAGGTCCAGCAGGCCCGGTAAATTCAACCCGTGTCGGTGCCCGGCCACAAATCTGGATGAATCCATCGGCAATGGTGCGAAAAGCCTCAATTCCGCGGTCTGCGACATTATAGGTCGGCGCAATCCACCCATAATCACCGGCCTTCTCACACCCCCCGCGATCCAGCAACTCCGCCGCCAGGCATAATGTCTTACCGAATCGCCGCCCAGTACACACTGTCCGGAACCTTTTCTTGCGCGCCTTGTGTATTGCCTGTTGTGCAGGGTGGGGGAGATAATTGAACACGAAAGCCATAGTGTTTACGCCTCCTCATTCTGGCCGGAAACGACACCCGCTCCCTGGGAGGGGAGAGCGCTGGGGTGAGGGTTGCCTTCAACGTCCAAAATCAACCGCCCCTTACCGGCATCGGGATCGCCGACCGGCTCACCCCCCAATAAACTCTTCCACTGGATCACCCCGTCATGGTCAAACGACAGTTTCGCCTCCCTCGGGAGCAGTGGCATGATGACCGTCTTGAAGAACCGGACAGGATCCTCCAACAGATCCTGCTCCAGTGCCGCCATCAGCGCCTTTTGATTCTTTTTTTTGGCCAGTAGCGTATCAAGGCTCGACAGAGCCATAATACGTCCGCCATACGATCCCTTTGGCCGCCCGTTTGGATTACCCGATTCTCCAGTTTCAAAACTCATATGTCTCACCCTTTTTCGGTTATTTCATCACGCCATCTAATAAATGGGTGAAAATCAACCACCGAGGGCGGGTATTGAGGATTTCAGTCTTTCAGGCGCGCGTGGAAAAATGTGCGATTAGATACCGAAGGCATCTTCACCGAATTCCGTGAGGTGCAGGGGGGTAATCATTTCGGGAAATCAACGACGTTCTGCTGGAGTTGCTTGCGGATCTTTTCCCCAAATATCCTCGGCTGGAGGTTTTATTGTGTAGTCTCCTCTGAAATAGGAGACAACAAATCCGCTATCATCAAACCAAAATGTCAGCGAATAATTTCTTTTGTTCAGCCCTATGCGGTCTCTGATAGCAAAGGGGATGCTGATGATATCACCGATACCGAGAGTCAAAGCGCCGATCATCGCATACGCTTCCCCTCGTATTGGTTCAGCATAAGGACCCTTTCGGGTGTAAACTTCACAAAGAGCTGCCTTAGGCCCCTGATCCGATGATGTGTTTATTGGAATTGGTGGAGCATAAACCTGACTCCATGAGGGTTTTCCCAAAGACTTTCTTACTTGATCAACGGTCGTCGAATGTGAGGTCAATCCTTCATAGCGTTTTCCGGTGCCGACGATTGTTGCGGACATACATCCGCACAAAAGAAAGGTCAGCGATGCAATCATTACAGTGATATGGGCTTTCATTTCTTTGAATATATTTATGCGAGCGGTGTTTGTCTACATTTCCGCGGAAACAACTTTATGCAGTCGTTTTGGTCCGGCACGGCTCCGCTCAGACAGACGCTGGCTTCGCCAGCGCCTGCCTGAGCTCCGCCGTAAATACGACCTGCCGGATGCGCTCCGGGCGGACAGCGACAGCCCTTACAGAGCCGACGCAGACCGCCCTCCGCACATGACCAGTATTCACCGGGATTTGGATCTTCGATCTCCCTATTGACTCTCTACTCACCCGCTACGCCTCCGGCACGGCACCTGCGGAGGAAAAGGCCAGGTGCCGTGCCGTCGGCTCCGCTCCCAGACCTTCGGACTCTCTATTGACACCCTATGCACAGCTCCGCGCATCGAGTGTCACTTGTGCCTCCGCGTGCCGGTCGTACAGCCTTCCTTCGTCAGGCTGGCCAACCGGCTCGCTCCGTCCCAAGCACCACTCCATGCGCTACGCAATACAATACAAACCGGAGTGTTGCCTTCGTGTGCCCGTTCCGGGTCTCCGCTCGTTCCTCGCTCCCCACCCGGATCGGTCACACCAAGGCAGCCCCATCACACCGCGCCGGACAACCGGCGCGGAAAGCTGCGCGCATCGAGCGCTGTCTGTTCCGCCGTGCGGACGATTTGCCCGGTGCCTCCTGCCGTCGGCTCCGTTCAAATCGCCGCACTCCCCCACAGCCATCTCTCCATGCGCTTCGCCATACAAACGGAGTGCGGTGTTCAATCCGTCCGTGGCGAGGCGCGTACCGCGCTGATCTCGCCCCGGTCGGATTCAACACCGCTCCATCTCAGCGCGCCGGGGACCGGCGCTCAAACCGCTACGCGGCCTTCGGTCTCTCTATTGACACCCTATGGACCTGGGCGCTTCAAAGGGCCGGTCGGATCGCCGCTTATTGCTTCAACCCTCACCCTGGAGGCGTCCGCTTCGCGCTCGCGTCCCCACCGGATCGTGTGCTTTCGCCGCCGCGCCATATTGCGGAGGTTCGTACCTCACCCCCGCAAAATGGCAAATGTGCGGCGGCTCGTGCTCGCAAAAGCCTCGCACCCGCACACGAACCGGCGGGGCCGTCTCGCCCCGCCTGCGGCGGGATCCGCCTTCAGGGTTCCGGTTTCCACAAACGCGTCGCCCGTCCGTCCCTTTCAAGCGCCAAGAACTCGCCTACGGCTCGAAGCCGCCTACGGCGGTCGGTACTGGCGGGCCGCAAGGGTCGTGCCAGTCACCGCCATCGGTCCGGTCTCAAAATTCCGGCCCGACCGCTGGCGGCGCCTGCTTCGCCCGCTAAAGCGGGGCACGTCCCTTGCTTCATTGGCCCGCCAGCCCTTCAGAAGAGCGCGCCGGATTACCGGCGCTTGCACCCGCTACGCGACGCCCGTCTCGGCACCTGCGAAGAAAAGAAAAGGCCAGGTGCCGTGCCAGGGCGTCGCTACGCGGCCTCCGGACAAATCCACGACCATCTATTCACCAGGATCTTCGATCTTGGGTGGACACCCTATTCACGGCTACGCGCATCGAGTGTCACTTGTGCTTCCATGCGCAGCTTTTGATGGACCCAATATTATCCAGGATGAACCTCATGCGCATTCCAGCTCAAGCGCCACTCCATGCGCTTCGCCAAATACAAACCGGAATGCGGTGTTCAATCCACCCGGTTCGAGGCGCATACGCGCTGATCTCGAACCGGGCAGATTCAACACCGCCCCAGTTCAGCGCGCCGGACACCGGCGCTTAATGAGCTCCGCTCACCATCAGACACTCCGGGCTGACCGGCGAGACGGCTCTTACGAACCGGCTCGCCGGACAACCCGGATATCATTAACTCTTCAGTCACCTGGGGAAGATCGCTTCAGACGGACTGCACCGCCGCAGTAACGGCGGCGCAGACCGCCTTCCGCTTCAATACGAGGTGAGCCACCAGGGTAAACACCCCATGAACATTTACTCGCTCCGGGGCTGACACGCCGGTTGCTTCAAAAGGCCAACCGGCGCGCCAGCCCCTCCACTCATCGGACGCCCTACGGGCGGGTTCACACGGCGTTCCGAATGTCCGCTCATCGCCCCGCGTCCACGGTTCCGGTCATCCGTCGCCGCCCCGGCGACCGCCGGGTCGCTGCGGGCTCCACGGTGGGTCAAGACGGTTCACCTGCCGATTTCGGCAGGTTGTCCACCGCAGTAGCGGTGGCCCCCGTCTTGTCCCACCGTCAGAGCCCTTGCCCAAGGGGGCGACGGCTGCCCGGCTCCGCTCCCGCGTGTCGCTGGTCGGCCATTCCGAACGCCTTTCAGAGACCGCCGGCAAGAAATGTGTGACCAAATGCGCCACACAATTCTTGCTGATCGGCGGTAAACTGGACACCCTTCGGGTGGGTTCGTACAGAAGAGCGCGGCGGGCGGCCCGGGAATGCCAGTTCCCCCCTCAGTTTTCCCCCCTTTGGAAACCCCCCTTTCCTGATCCCCCCTCCAAACTCGAATCCACCAAAGGGGGGGAAACCGCAGGGGGCACTGGCACGGCGGCTTCTATGGCGCGGCTGAAGAAACCGCGGGGCCCCTCTCCCCCCGCGGAGCCGCGCGCCGCCGCCCTTCGGGTTCCCGGTCCACTCCGCCGCTTGTCCCCCTTGCTCCTCGGCCCCCGAGGGGCCGGGCGCGTTGGTCGGGCAGGGGAGGGCTCGATTCCTCACACCTCCCCAGCCCTTCAAGGAGTTCGCAAGCTCACCCATTTGTTGCGGCTACGCCTTAGCCCCCTGGCGCCTTATCACCCCCGGAGGGGGTGGGCGCTTGGTTTGCTGGGCGCGCCGGCCTTCGCGCGCGAGCGCCCTCGCAAACTGAGGAAGGGGGACACCCCCTTACCCCCACGCGCGCGAAAGCGCCGGCGGCCGGCAATCCACCAGGCCAGCGTCATCAGCCATGCCACCACGCCAATCTCTGGCAGCCGGTTCTGATTATTGCCGGTCAATGACACCAACACTGAGTATTGAACTGGCCAACAGATTTTGACTGGGAATGAACACTCAGTTGTTGCAGGATGCATCGCATGGATGACTGGCAACAAAGGATTCAGGATGTTTTGGGAGAGGACAATAAGCGTTGTGCGCGTAATTCGTTACGCTGGCGGACACATTTGTTGTCACTCCTGCCACTACCAATTCGCGTTACCGGCATAGAGGACTTCTCCTGGGAAGAACCCTATATCTTTGGCGGATGGGACAAGCACGAGTATGCGGAATTGAAGAAGATCCAGCCTTCGTACACCGATACGTTTGATCTTATCGGTATTGGCGATCCCCGCGATCACGACGACCTGGATGCAAAGGTTAAGCGTGTGACCGACGGTAAGGTCTTTCATATTGGCCTGTCATGGCTCAGGACGGCCAACAAAAGCGACTCGTTCTACACCACGCTGAACGATTATTCCGTTTGGCACTGTAACTACTGATCGCGAATCTTCTCCCCCAGGCCCCCCTCATCTCCGCATTCTGCCCATCGCTGGCCGCCATCCGGCCATGGGGCCCCCGCCGCGCGTAGCGCGCAGCGCCTGTTATTCCTTGAACGAAACTCGGCGAAATTCAGCGTAATTGATTGATAGTAAATATGTTCTGGCGAAAATTAATTTTTCGTTTTTTTGCTCTTTTGGGCTAAAAACCCCCGTGATTTTCATCAAATATAGCGAAAACATGCCTGTTTCGGGCCTGTTTCGTGACCATTTTACGCTGAAATAGTGCTCGGTCATTGGGTGGTTATGGGCGCACCGTCCTCCAGGTTGTTTGCGCCACTCGCCTCGGCTTCGGCCCGTGGCAGGCGGGCATCGTATTCCAGTATCGCGGCCCGTTCCTGGTACTCATACAACTCGAAATCGGTGGCCGATTCGGACGGGGGTTTTGCGCCTATGCGCCTGATGGTCTCCATACTGACAATATTTTTGCTTTCATCATGCGTTACCGTGTTTGAATTTTGCCAATGTTGGGAAGTATCAGGCGCATTAGGCGCAATAAGGGGTTTATTAGGCGCATCATCAGGCGCGGCACCAGGCGCACAATAGGCGCAAACCCCTGTTTCAGAAGTTTCGGGTACCTGCTCACTACACGTCTCGGGCTTCTTTCTGGAATGTGTGGCGGGATTTGCGCCTAATGAGTGACCGTCATCAGACGCAGTCGAAAAGCGATATTCCCGCGTCGATTTCCGCCGCTCCAAGTCCTCTATTTCCCGGCGCTCAATCGTCATGCCGTCAAGATGAACAGTATCGCTTGCCCGGAAGCATAACCCCATTCTGCGACCAGTGGCCTGTTGCGCAGACTTGCGCGTCTCGGGGTCGGTCAGGTCGGCAAGTTCGGGCAGTCCTGGCGTTTCCGTACCTGTCTCTGCCAGAAGGTCAACTAAATCGCCCGCTCTTAACCATGCACCAGCTTGTTTTGCTCGGATCACGTCAATTGCCACGTCGCGCAACCAGTTCAAGACGGGGTTTGTCATTCGGTCTTGAGTCTCGCGGTGGCCGTCCAGTAATGGACCGGCATCCAGTAGGTTGCGTGTTATCCAATCCAGGGTCTGTGCCCAGGGACGGAAGTCATGGCGCGTCTCGGTCGTCTTGGGACGGCCGGCGGCGACCCAGGCCTGAACAATCGCGAAAACGGCACCCAAATAGCGGGGCTGATTAGCCCGGACGTGCTCCAGGATGTCGCCTTCGGGATAGGATTTGAAGGCATATCCCTCCGCTTGCTTGAGCAGACGGACACAACTTGAACGGTTTGCCAGGTCTGTCGTTACGTCAGCCTTGTTGGATGTCATCATGATGACAACACGGCGGGGGTCAATCTCGACAGGTTCACGGTAGGGGGCGCGGGCGTGATAGGTGTCTTCAGTCAGGAAACTCTCAAAACTCGGGGAATCGATCTTGCCCCGGACATTATCCAAGGCAATGAAGTTTGCCCCGCGAATCAACGCCATGTTGAAGCTTTCTTCCATGCTCCCTACGCCGCCCCGTTGTTGTGTAACGGTTTTGATGTTTTGCGAGTAGATGGCGGCGGTCAACTTGTTGCGGTACCCCTTACCAGTCTGGCTCGCGTTGGCTTCACCCAGATCGACAGGGGTTCGGCCTTTCAGTAGTCCACCAAAGACAAGAGCGGGGGTGATCATTGCGGCTAGGGCGCGTGCCCGGTCTGCCGGTGTGGCGAAGTGGAAGCCATCCAGAACTTCAGTAAGCTGGTAACGGGCTTCGGCTAAATCCATCGGCTCGGCTGACTTCCCCCCGGCGAAGATTCCGCTTTCCCGGTCGTATCCAGTTACCTGCATCAGACTTCCTGCCCGTTCAATCAGAACCGGACAACGGGTCAAGACATGGATAGGAGGCAGGGCCTCACGGAATGTGGACGAGGAGGCAATCAGTTTTGCGGTTTGCTCCGGGCAGATGACAAACTTCGGTTCCTTGCCTTTCATTCTCACAAGCACGGCCACAGACTCAAAGTCACTTGCAAGTGTAGCCGGTTTGACATCTTCCAGGAAAGGGAATGCGTCTTGGTCCTGCACTAACTTCACAACGGCCGCCCCGCGAAGGAAAAAGGAATTCGTCCGTGCGAGCAGTGTGCCCAGGTTAAATCCGGCGCTCGATATGCTGTACGGTCCCTCTGGAAGGATCACGCAAGGCTTGCCGTTCATCTGCATCTTTGCATCGGCTTGCGTGGGCTCAGCTTCCTTAGGAGGTTTCCATGTCGGGGCATTGAGTACGATCTCACGCAGTTCCTCGAGCGTTCCTCCGGCAGCTATCCAGTCCGCAGCGTCTTTCACAGCATGGCCGTCGCGGTCGGGCAATTCGACCACGCAGCAGGACTCCGCCTTACCAGTCAGCGCTTTCAAGACAAGGGAGGCATGTTGGTGACCGGCTTGATCACGGTCGGGGAGAATGACCACCTTGGCCCCGGTCAGTGATTCGGTGTAGCCGTTCGACCATTTACCTGCCCCGCCGGTGTTGCACGTTGCGGTCAGACCGATCGAGGCCAGTGCGTCACAGTCCTTTTCGCCTTCGGCCAGGAAGACGGCCCGGCCCTCGTCCTTTGCCTTCAATACGGCTGGCAGCCGATACAGTACGCGCGTCTGTTCGTCCATGTTCCATGCCCAGGCGCCGGGCTTATTGGGATCCGGTCGCCGTTGCCGGAAACCCTTGGGCTCAAAGCGACAGACCTGATAGAGCAGTTTGCCTGCGGCGTCTGTGTAGTCGTAGGTCGCCACGATCTTGCCCTGCTTGCGGGTCTGTCGGGGGGCGTCGGGTTTCGTCGCAAAGAGGTCACGCAGGTCGATTTTCAATGCGGTACATATCGCATTTATATCGCATCCGGCGTGACACTTCAGCAGGACGCAGCCGTTCTTCCCTTCGGCGATGCTCAGGCTTGCGTCATGGTCTTCATGGGCAGGACATCGGGCCTCCCAGCCGTTTGCCGTACGGCGGGCCTCAAGGCGTGTGGCAAGGTCTTGGGCTGTCATGTCAGTACGACCGGAGTTCATCGAAGTTTGGCCACAGTTCACGCACCTCGACGCCCAAACCCGTTGCGACACGCATGGCATTTCGTTGGTTGGGCCGCTTCCCATGTACATAAGCGTTCATCAAATGCGGCTCGATGCCGATCTCCAGGGCGGTTCCCCTAATCGACTTTCCAGCCTTTCTTAAGTGTTCATGCAGTGTGCAAGAATTCATAATTTTTCTTCTCCTGTTCAGATTGTGTTGCTTGTTGTTCCGCTACTATATGGGTGAAAATCAACCACCTGGCACCTCGCCATCAGAAACCGTTGAGCCCGCCAGGCAAAAATTGGATCATTCTTAGGTGATTATTCATGAGGGGAGGGGACTGAAATCAACCCACCATGAAAAAATGCTTGAGTGTAAGGGTAGGGCGGAAAAATCAACCCCTGGAAAATCGGCAAACTTATTTTTGTTAATTTGCGCCAAAATCAACGCCCTTGTTCCAAGGCACGCATCTCTTGCCCATTTTCTCTTGGCTTTTCGCTGGATTTGATGGATTTGTCCTGCTACATTACTTTGTAACAAGGAGCGAGTAAGGCAGGGTGTCTGGAAACAGTTGAAATGAACGCCAGCGACACTAACGAGGAGGCAGTATGTCAGTTACGATTACCATACCGGATACGATCACAGGGGCCATTAGGCTGCCTGAGGCGCATCTTCAAGAGCGTCTATGTGAGGAACTAGCCGTAACGCTTTACGCGGATGGGGTGCTTGCTTTCGGAAAGGCCCGCGAACTTGCCGGTGTAGGCAAATTCGAATTCGGACAACTGCTGGCGAAGCACGGCACACCCCGTCACTATACGAGTGAGGAACTGGAGGATGACCTGAAGTATGCAGGTTGTCTGTAATACATCCCCGATTCTAAATCTGGCGATTATCGGCGCTCTTGACCTGTTGAAAGAGCAATTCGGCGTCATCCATGTGCCGAAGGCCGTGCTGGATGAACTTCGCGTGCAGGAGGATCGTCCCGGCTCCAAGATCATCCGCAAAGCCATCGACGATGGATGGATTGTGGTTGCGACTGTGGAGAACACCGGTATGACCGATGTTCTCCGTACCGAACTTGATGGCGGTGAATCCGAAGCGATAGCGTTGGCATTCGAGAGGCATGCTGAACTTGTCCTGCTCGATGAGCGCGATGCCAGGCGGGTGGCTGCCCGGCTTAACATGAAGACGACAGGCGTGCTGGGTATCCTGCTCAAGGCGCATCGGATGCAGCGCATTCCAAACTTGTCTGAGGCATTGCGAGATTTGAAGATGAAAGCGGGCTTTCATCTCTCGGATGAGATTGTTGCCGCGTTATTGCGGGCCGAATAAGTTCAATCACTCCAGACCCGCGGCTTGTCTCCCTTTGACATTACACACGTTATTAGCCTTCTCGCGCAATCAGTTGATTTTCGCCCATAATATGAGTAGTTGTTGATTCAGGATCAGTTAAAGGGAGATCGGGTGATGAAGACACGGGGACGGTTGGCGAATGAGGCGCGGCGAATAGTGGCCGAGTACGGTTTGAGCATGAGGCAGGCCTTCCGATATGCGGCAACAGGGCGGGTGCCATCAACCTCTATACGACGCGGCGCAGATGGCAGGAACTATCATGTCCACCTGAAAGACAGCATTACCCCTTATGATTATGTGCAGGTTCGTCGCATTCGGTACATGGTAGCAACGGTTGCCAAATGTGCATATATCCACGGAATCAAGGACACCGATCTGATTGAAATCGAGGCGGCGGCAAAATGTGTAAATGAATTGGCCGAAAATTGGCGGAAATTTGTGACAACAGCATCTGTATGATTGTGTCACCTCGCTTAAATTACGGAAACTGTCAAATCGCCTCACGTTCCGATATAGTTCGCCATAGCCCTGGTGCGGGAGCGGACGTAAAGCTTCTTGTAGATGTTGCCACATAATCTTCAATGGTCCAATAACTGATGCCTAATTGCGTGGCGATTTCCTTGGATTGGAATCCTTGGCAAGGTGATCAAGCACTACTTTTCTATTGACTGATAACTCAGAACTCTGTATTCACACGTGTGAATTAATACTCATGAACGCGAAAAAGAAAATCACTCAAGTGGATCTGGCTCGCTTACTGGGATTTGACCGGTCCAGTGTTTCGCTGGCATTAAGTCACAGTGACAGGATTTCGAACGAAACCCGCAGGAAGGTGCTTGAGGCGGCGCGGAAATATAACTACCGGCCGAATATGGCGGCGCGCCAATTACGGTCGGCAAAATCCAATTTGCTCGGGCTGGTGATCCCGGACACATTTCAGGCGCTCTCGGAACCCGTGGTGGTGAGGACCATTCAGGCTCTGGCAAGTAAGGCGGCCCGGCAGGGGATGATCTTCGCCATCTTTTCCCCCGCGGCCTTTGCTGAGCCCGAAATCACGGGAGCTGCCACGCATCTTCCAGATGGCCTGTTTGTCTGGGGTGACATGGCCTCCGATACCCTGAACAGCCGGATACCGGACGGTCATCCGGTATTGGTGTTGGATCCCAATCATCTGTCGTATTCCAAATCCGCGCTCGCCAGCGTCAAACCGGACAATGCCGGCGGCGCCGCAGCCATGGTCCGGCATCTCCTGGATTGCGGGGCAAAGCGCCTGCTGTTTGTCATGGTTTTAGAGGATCATCTGGGGCACGCCGAACGGTGGAAGGGGGGCCGTGAGGAATGGCTCCGTCATAAGCCCGGGCGTTCTGTTTCTTGCACCACACTGGCGCAAGTGACGGATCAAACCCTGCGCGAGTTCGTCGCCAAACCGGGTGGCGCCATTTTCTGTTCCTCGGACGGGGGGGCCATTGAACTCTGGCGCCGACTCAAGGAGATGGGGGTGATGATGCCGGGTGACGTGAAGCTTGCCGGTTTTGACGACACGCCTGCCGCCCGTTTGATCGGGCTCACCTCGGCGGTTTTTGATTGTGAGCGTCTGGCAGAGGCCGCGCTGACGCAGATGCTGAAAATGGTTGCGGGAAAGAAGACGTCCGGAGCCAGTCCGCTGGTACCGGTGAGTATACATCAGGGGACAACAACTTAAATAAGGAGAAATAACCATGCTGGCTGCCGTACTTAAGGACTTCAATAAACTCGAACTTCAGGACGTTCCCATGCCCGAACCGGGGGAGGGCGAGGTTGTCGTGCGGATCCGATCGTGTGGATTCTGCGCCACGGACTTCAAGGCCATCAAAGGCATCCGGAAGAATGTGAACTTCCCCTTTGTGCCGGGGCATGAGCCTTCTGGTACCATTGCCCGGATCGGACGTGGCGTCCGTCATTTCAAGGAGGGGGATGATGTCATCATCCAGCCGTCCGGTTTCTGCGGCTTCTGCGAACACTGTCGCGTCGGGAACTCGCACTACTGCGAACATGCCTTCACCACGGGCGGTGACGGTCCGACCGACGTCTGGCCGGGCGCATTCGCCGAATACATGCGTACCACGGAGTCCTGTCTTTTCGCGAAGCCGAAAACATTGTCGTTTGATGCCGCCGCCATTACGGAACCGCTTTCCGGCGCCTGGAAAGGGATGATCCTGTACAGTGAGATGAAGGTCGGTGACGATGTGGTAGTCATTGGCGTGGGCAGTATCGGCCTGCTTTGCCTTATGGTGGCCAAGGCGGCGGGTGCGGGCCGCCTCATCGCTGTTGATACGAGCGAGGCCGCCCTTGCGAATGCCATGAAATTGGGGGCCACCGATGTGGTGAATCCCGCCAAAGGGGACGCGAAGAAACAGGTGTACGATATCATGCCGGACGGGCCGGATTTGGTGATCGAGGCGGCAGGCCCCATTCAGGCTGTGAAATTGATGGTGGATTTGCGCCGCCGCGGCACACGCTGGAATGTGTTTGGAATTACCACGCACGAAACTTTTGAGTTGGATGGTGGAATCACTCATTTCCTCGAAGGACGCATGGACGCCAGTTTTGGGACCACCCCGCTGGCCATGTCCAGGGCGATCCGGCTGATGGATCGGGGATTGGTGGATGTGGAGAAAATCATTTCGCACCGCTTCCCTCTCAAACACATTCACGAGGCTGTTGAGGTCATGGCCGGTACGAATCATAACAAGGTGATCATCAATCCATGAAAGCCATTGTCAATACAGGGCCGGGCCGGCTGGAGATGCGTGACCTTCCGCTGCCGGAACCGGGGCCGGGGCAGGTTCGCATCAAGACGGCGGCTTGTGGCGTGTGTGTCACGGATCTGTTGATGATCTCCGGTTGGCAACGTACGGGTTTCCCTGCCATTCCCGGCCATGAATGGTCAGGCCGTGTTGATGCCGCCGGCCTGGGTGTTGCCGGCGGTGTTGTGGGCCAGCGCTGCGTTGCGGAAAACGTGGTCCGGGATGGTGGCGAAGTTGGTTTTGAATATCCCGGCGGTTACGCCGAGTATTTCCTCACCGAGGCCGCCAATGTTCTTCTGCTTCCGGAAGGTATGTGTGCTGCCGAGGCGGCTCTCATCGAGCCTCTGGCAGTATGCCTGCGCGGCTTGCGGCGGCACCGCCTGGAGGATGCCAACTCCGCTGTGATATTCGGCGACGGGCCCATCGGGTTGCTCTTTCTCATGCTCCTTGTCCGTGCGGGAGTGCGACATATCGTGCTGGCGGGTGGGCGACCGGACCGGCTCGCATTGGCGAAAGGTCTTGGAGCACATGCGACGGTCGATTACCATGTTGCCGGCAACAACCTGACGGCGGCCGTAGAAACGGCCCTGGGTAAAAAATGCGCCAACATTCTCGAGACCTCGGGTTCAGGCAGGGCTTTTGAGACGGCCTTTGCCGTGGCCGGGCGTGGGGCCAAAGTCCTGGTTCTGGGTGACTATGGCGAGGGTCGTGCGAGTTTCCCATGGAATACCGTGCTTCACCATGAGTTGGAACTGATTGGCAGCAATGCCAGCGCCGGGGCCTGGCCGGAAGCTGTTCAGTTGGCGGTGCAAGGCCATCTTCCGCTTGCCCAACTCGTGTCCCATCGCTTTCCGGTGTCGCGTTTCGCTGAAGCCATGGAATTGGTAAAAGGCCGTGCTGCCGGGGTGGTTAAGGTTGTGATGGAGTGGTAAAATGATTAAATATAAATCCCTGATCCGTGACATTGACCGTTGCCGGGTGCGGCATGGACATCTGGCGTTCTGGTGGCTTGGCCAGCACAGCTTTGTGGTGAAGACCTGTGAAGCCGTGATGTATCTTGATCCATTCCTTGCCCTGCATCCCAAACGTCGTGTGCCGCCGCTACTCAAACCGGGCAAGGTGACGCATGCTGATTTCATCTTCGGGAGCCACGACCATGCTGATCATATTGACCGCGAGGTCTGGCCTGCTATGGCAGCGGCCTCGCCTAGGGCCAGTTTCGTTGTCCCGGAAATCCTGAGGGGAAAAGTCAGTCGCGAGTTGGGTATCCCGTCCAGGCGATTTATCGGCATTGACGACGGCCAATCGAAAAGGCGATCTGGTGTGAAAATCACAGGCATTGCTTCGGCTCATGAACTTCTGGATCCGGATCCGCAGACCGGCCAATTTGCCTGTTTAGGCTTTGTCATCGAGTCCGGCGGTTGCACGATTTATCACTCCGGTGACTGCTGTATCTACGAGGGACTTCAGACGAAACTTCAGCGCTGGCAGTTCGACGTGGTATTTTTGCCGATCAATGGAAGAGACGCCAAACGATTGGCTTCCGACTGCATCGGCAACATGACCTATCAGGAAGCTGCGGATCTGGCCGGCGCATTGCGGCCTGGGCTGACTGTTCCGGCTCATTTCGACATGTTCAAGGGGAACTTGGAAGATCCTTCGTTATTTGCAGATTATATGCGGGTTAAATATCCGCGACTGAATGTGTGCGTACCGGATTATGGTGTACGCGTTTCCCTATAGAATGGGGCAACGACAACTTCAGCGGGGAGAATATAGATGAGTAAACAAAGTCAATTATTTGCGATGATCGCCGCCATTGGAATGACCGTTGACCTGACATGTACGGCAATGGCTGCGAAACCGGGGGACGCTAAGGATGCGGATGGATGATGAAAGGTTTGCCGTGAAAAGCCCTTGTTTTAGTTCTCTGGTGGCGATGTTGTTCTTGGTGGGGATGACCGTAGACCCCCCGTCCGTCTCCGCCACGGTTGAACCCGCTCCGGGTGTAGGCGGACAACCAGGACAGCACCCGCGTTTGTTTTTCT
Source organism: bacterium (assembly GCA_037128595.1). Classification (NCBI taxonomy): domain Bacteria; species bacterium. The sequence continues at coordinate 75,725 of JBAXWB010000019.1, read as the reverse complement.
CTGCGGCCGACCTTCCTGCGCTGCGCGACAAGGCACGGGCTTCTGCTTGTTTTACGTCGCTTGTCGCCGATGTCGAGGCCTATCCATTTGATGTTAAGCCACAAGACCCTCGCGGACTTTTTAGCAATCCGGCCATGGTGGCCGAGGCCTTTCTGGCGCTGGTCACGCAGGAACCGCGTCATATCGAAAAGGCGAAGAAACAACTCCTGCAGGTGGCCGGTTGGGATCGTGAGATCTGGCGCGGCGGGGTAACGCCCAATTGCGGGAAAGCGGCCGGCCTGGGGTTAGGGCATTTCGCGCGGGCGGTGGGTATCTGCTATGACTGGCTCTATCCATTCCTGTCAGAAGATGAACGCAGGTTTGTCCGTGACGCTCTGGCCACGAAAGCCTTCGCTATTTACAAGGAGGGCGTTGACCTCGGCGACGCGAACGAATGGTGGCTACGATCCGTCAACAACTGGTGCCCGGTGATCCAGGGTGGCGTCGGTATCGCGGCCCTGGCCACGTTGGGCGAGGTCTCGGAAGCCGAATGGATCTTGGGGCAGACCCGCAAACGGCTTCACAACTACCTCGACCCGTTTCCAAAGGATGGTGGTTGCGTGGAAGGCGTGATGTACGGCCTTTACGGGGTGTCCAATGCGAGCCTGTTCGGTACGGCGCTCAAGCGTGTCGCCGGAACGGATGACGGCATCCTGGACCATCCCGGATTCCGGCAATTCGGGTCTTTTCTCCGCACTTTTACCGGGGCCGACAACGCTTGGGTCAACTTTTCCAACTGCCAGACTCTGATCGACATGACCGGGGATCTTTACCCGCTGGCCGCCTATTATCACGACGCAGCCCTGGATGCGTATCTTCAGCAGTATGACAGCAGGTGGCGGAAAGGCATGAGCGCCCCATGGGAGATCATCTTCCGTTCCTCAGCCCCGGCATCCCTTGCCGCCCCCCCTCGGGAGGCTCTTAAGGTTTTTCCTGAGACGCAATGGGCCGCGATGCGGTCGGATACGATGCAATTATTTTTCAAGAGCGGTAATATAGGGGAGGGGCATAAGCATGCCGACCTGAATGCCTTCGTCATGATTGTTAACGGCGAGCGGTTAGTGCCGACTGCGCCTTATGGGAAGGTTGACACCGGCTATCACTCCACCGTTCTGGTTAATGAACAGGGGCAGAAATGGAACACCACGGGTGCAATTGTTCAAAGTGGGACAACACCCGGTGGTGTACTTTTCGCCACTGCCGAGGCGGGTAAGGCGTATGGTGAACGTCTTTCAGGTTTCCGGCGTACGGCATTCCTGATACCCGACCGATTTGTCGCGATCGGTGATGTGCTTCGGGGATCAGTGGGAAACAAGTACGAGTGGAAATTGCAGACATCGGAGGTGCCACTCCTGTCGAATGATCGGAAATCTGCCTGGATTAATGGCCGGAAGACGTCGATACAAGTTCAGATCGTGCTCCCCTGCAAAATGAACTTGTCTGCTGGCACCAACTTCGGCCCCTGTCTTTCGGCAGAGGTTACGGCAACGGGAAACTCGGAATCGTATTTTGTCATTCTGTCACCCCGGAATATTCCGGTTTCGGCTAAGGCCACCGTCGATGGTGTTCAAGTCACGGCGGCCGGAGGTGTGTATGTTTTTCGATTGAACGACACCGGATGGGAATTGGTAGGCAACACCTGAAAAGGAAACGTCGATGCCTGTTGTCATGACTGGTCGTGAACGCGTGACCCGCGCCATTGAGCGCAGTCACCCGGACTGCATTCCCGTTCTACACAAGATACAGGACGGCGCCCTCTATGAGCACGGTGCGGCGCTTTACCACCTGGCTGCCCGTTGCCCCGAGGATAGTGGCGATCTGACCCCCGCCAGCTGTCCCATGCCACGCCCCGATACGAAGCATTTCGTGAACGGTACTTATCGTAACACCTATGTCGATGGATGGGGCGTGACGTGGGAACAGTGTACTTATGGCATCATGGGCCATGTTGTCCATTATCTGGTGGAGGAGCCGGATGATCTCAAGAAAGTGTGTCTGCCTGACATCCCGGAGCCGGGCAGCACGGCCGCCAGGAATTGGGCGGAGGACGTAGCCAATCATCAGGCTCGCGGTTTCTACAGACTGGAAGGATGGGTCACGCTGTTTGAGACTTTGCACTCCCTGCGGCGCATGGAAGACCTTTTGATAGATATCGCCGAGGACAATGCGCTGGCCAACGATCTCGCCGATCTCGTAATGGGAGTCCGGTCCCGCCAGATCGAAAGTCTTCTCGACGCGGGCGTCGATGGTATTCAACTGGCCGACGACTGGGGATCGCAACAGGCGACTCTCATCAGTCGGCCGATGTGGCAGCATTTCTTCAAACCCCGTTACCGCCAACTTGCCCAGCAGGTGCGCGCCCGCGGTAAGCATGTGTTCTTCCATTCCTGCGGCCATACCCTTCCATTTTTTGATGACTTAGCTGAGATCGGTGTCCAGGTGATTTGGCCGCAAGCGGGTGCCAACAACCAAGTGGAAGTGGCCGCGGCGATCAGGCGTAACGGCCTGACACTGCAGTGGGACATCGACAGGCAGCATACCATGAGCCAGGGCTCACCGGCGGAGGTGGCGGCCGCGGTGGCTGCAGCGAAGCAGCGCTTCTACGACCCGGCCGGTGGCCTCATTTTCTGGGGCGAACTGTTCCCCGGCTATCCTCTGGCTAATGTTGAAACGCTGTTTGACAGCCTCCAACGTCAGCGTTTCCCGGAAAACCATGAGCCCTATCAAGTAAAGGTCGCGCCATGAAGCGTAATGGAATCGCGTGGCAATTCTCCGGACGTGAAAAAGCAGCATGCTTTGATGTGGCGCTTGGTTTAAGCAGAATCCTCGCGATTTCTTTGTTCATCCTGTTTGCGCAAAACGCCTGTGCAAACGATGTTGATCTATCAGGAACCTGGGCTATCCAGGCACTGCCTGAAGGTGTCTGGCCTGCGGTGACGGCACCAAAAGATGACGGTTGGCAGGAGGTTCACCTTCCGGCGCCCAACTGGCGGACCGCTTCATCCGGAAACGAGAACCTGAAGGAGACTGATGGCGTGTGGTTGCGCCGGCGTTTTGATCTTACGGCCGCAGAGGCCGGGCAGGATGCAGCGTTGGTTTGGGAAATGATTCGATGGGGGTTTCGTGCCCGGCTCAACGATGTCGACCTGGGTGGCGCCGAGTTGTATGGACCGGGTTCATTGCACGTTCCGCCAGGAACCCTGCATGCCGGTTTTAACGAGTTGCTCCTGCAGGTGCGCGGCTGGAAGAATGTGCCTCGCGGGGTGGGGGGTGAGGTCCTGTTTCCTATCGGTTCGGCCCGCTTCGATTGGGGGGAGCGCCATGCTTGCGTATTTGGTGACATTGGGCTGCACCTGTACCGCGGCGTGCGCTTGCGCGCCGTCCTTCTCGACGGTGATCCACAGACGGGCAGTGTACGCGCAACCTTGCGGTGTGCCGGCACACTTCCCGCCGGAGTCACTGCCGCCTTGACGGTGATCGGTCCGGACGGCCGGGTTCTGGGCACCGGCACGGCATCTGCCGCCGGGTCCCTCGTCGTCGCCTGTCCCGGCCTGCCCGCCTGGTCGCCGGCCTCACCGGTGCTTTGCCGCGCTACCGTGGTATTGCGGGCGGCCGATGGAAGCGAACTTGACCGCCGCGACGAAACCTTCGGCGCCCGTATCGTGACTGTGGCAGGCTGCTTGCGACTTGACGGCCGGCCGCTGCCGTTGCGAGGTTCTAATTTGGTGTACGAGTGGCTGCGGCTGGACTGCAGCGCGCTGCGCCGCTTTCTCGTGGACGATGCCCGCGCCATGAATGTCGGAGGTTTTCGAACGCATTCCCTGCCGCCCTCGCATGCCACCGCCGCCATCTGTGACCAGAGCGGGCAATGGCTACTGGCGGAAATGCCAGCCACATACAATGGCGAGCCAACTGGTCTTGACGAAGCCGGCGAACGTATATGGCGCGCCAATGCCGAGACGATGATGACCGCCTGGTGTGAAGCCCTCCACAATCATCCCTCCATTCTCGCCTGGGTGCCGGTCAATGAGGCCCCCCTGAATGCGCCCTTCGATCTGCAGGGGTGGATTCACGGCCGGCTCATCCCGGTGGTGCGCGCCGCCTCTCCGGGGCGTCCGGTGATCGCGGCCTCGGGCAACACGGTCGAAGTTCACGACAACCACAACTATGCCGGCTTTTGGAGCGGTTCCGAAGGACAGTTCCGCGAGGTCTCCATTCGCCATGCCGCCTGCATCCAACCGGGTCAGATCTTGGCCAACACTGAATACATCGAAGGGCTGAATCCCGATCGGATTTTCCGATGGACCGGAACCGACAGCAAGGATGAGGCCACTCAACTGCGATACGCAGCCATCGGTGCCACTCAGACCGAAACCCTGCGCGAACTCGGCTATACCTTGATCCTGCCGTACTGGTTTGCGAACTGGGACCGGCGCGAAAAACCCTGGTGCCCGGAGGCACCCATGCCGATGTTCGCCGCCTTGCGCAGCGCCATGGCACCCGTGGGGCTGGCCTGGGAGCCGCTGCCTCGCAATTTAACCTCCGGCAGCGTGCTGCAGACCGCAGTGGTGGTGTGCAACGACACGGAGGAGGCGGTCACGCGCACTGTTAAAATCTACATGCTCGAGCACGATCCGATGTGGTTATCCGGTGGGTTGAACGGGCCGCCGATCCTCCGCCGCGAGGTGACTGTGCCGGCCGGGGCGCACTTGCGCGTGCCCGTGGCCGCACAACTCCCGGACGCCGACGCCAACCGCTTCCTGGTGGCGCGCATCGACGACACGCTGAGCCAGCGCCCGCTGCGCATCCTGCGCCCGGCGCCGGCGCCAGCCGTACATGTGCGTCTGGTCGGCGGCACCCCCGAAGTACTCGCCGGGCTCCGCCGCCTTGGCTTGCACGTCGATGCCGGGCTGGATCCATCGAGTCGCGATATTGATGCCGACGTGGTTCTGGTGTGGGAAGACGCCCGAATCGAGGCCAGTTCTTCCTCCTCCTCTGTCCAACTCAATGCCTGGCTGCAACAGGGCGGCCGCATGCTTATCCTGCGGCAGCGTAACTGGCCGGACGCCGGTCGCTGGGCGGGTTTCCCATGCCTGCCAAGCGGCGAGCGCCTGACTTTTACCACAGAGCCGGACGAATGTTCCACGGTCTGGCGCGCTGCCGACGGGCCGCTCTGGCAGGGGCTGTTGCCGGAGCAACTCGATGGCTGGAACGGTCGGGAGGGCGTGCTCACTTGCGAGGCTATCGTGGCGCCGTGGACGCCTGACAGTGTGTCTGTGCTGCAGAACAGCAATGGTTGGATTCCGGTCAGCGATGCCGCCGTGGTGGTGGCGTGCCAGGGGGCAACCAACTGGCCTGCGGATGCTGCGGACCCACGCTTCATTGTCGATGGGCAACTGCGCCTCTTCAGCCATGTGCGCAACACCCCGTTATTGCTCTGCACCCGCACGCCGCCGTCCGGCGGCTACACGGTGCGTCTGTCCTTCACCTCCCCGGCTATGTCGGCCCGGATCCAGGCCTTCGAGCATGGCCGCACCGGATCATCGCCCTTCCGTTGGCGCATGGATGGCGGACCCTGGCATGCTGCGCCTTGCGACTTGCCCTGCCGCCGCATGGCGCGCGTCACCCCGGAGGCTCCGGTCTGGTTCGGCTGGAGCGACCTGGGCAGCGCAGAACTGGCCGCTGGCAAACATGAAATCGAGATTGCCGTGGAGCGCCCCACCGCAGATGGCACCTACCTGTTGGCGCTTGACTCCCTGCTGCTCACGCCACGGGTGGAAAGCCGCGTGCTGGCATGGTCCGGCGGACATAAGCCCGCCATTGTGGAGGTAGCCTGCGGCACGGGCAAGGTGCGCTTCGCCCAACTGCTCTTTGCCGGCCGCCTCGATCCGCAGTCACCTGACTTCGATCCGGCGGCAGTGCGTCTGTTTGAAAACCTGTTAAGCAAATAATGGAGAATCTCACTATTTGTGAACAATAAAGAAAAGATCGAACTGCACAAGTCCTGGTGGCGCCGCGAAAACACAGTGCCGCTGGTTGCCCCGTACATCCCTGTGAAATCACCCTATGGTGGCCTGGACATCGTGGTGCCGCCCTCGCAAATTGCCTTGCGCAAAAAGGCCAATGCCGAGGTGCATGGCGGGTTACCCGGCGATGCACTGACCGTCGAGGAGATTCACTTCGGTCCGGCCTTCCTTCCTGCTCTTGCCGGTGCCGGGTTTGAACACGACAACCACACCTCGTGGTCCATCCCTGCTTTCCGCTCTGCCGTGGAAGCCACGGTGCGTCCCTTTAATCCGGATCACCCGCTGTTCGTCGAATACCGGTGCCGGCTGGACCCGCTGCTGGAGAACTGGAGTTGGGACAGCTATCTGCCGGGGATGGCCGACTACCTCGGACCCATGGATATCGCCGCAGGGCTCCTCGGCCCCGAGACGCTGGCGGTTGAGATGTTCGATAATCCGGAGGCGGTCCGGCGTCTCGCAGGGGATGCTGCCGATTTCATGGCTGCAGTGCTTGATTATGAACTGGATCTTTACCGGCTGGCAGGGATCCCCGGTGGAGTAACCGAGAATTTCAGTGTCTGGCTGCCTGGAAGAGGCGCCCGGCTCTCCGAGGACTTCTCGGCGCTTGTAGGTCCCGGGCAGTTTGAAGATTTCTTTATCGAGGCCGATACCCGTGCCTGCCGGAATTGCGATCATGTTTTCATGCATGTGCATTCCGCCGCATGGCGGAACATACCGGGATTCCTCAAGACACAGCCTATTGGCGCGATCGAGTTCGGTAACGATCCAAACGGGCCGGACCTCACGACAAGGCTGGAAACGGCGCGACTCATCCAGTCGGCGGGACGAGCATTGCAATTCGGCAGTTGGGAAATCCCCCTGCCTTCCACGGACATCGAGCGCATCATGAAGACGCTGGATCAACGGGGTCTGCTTGTGCGATTCCAGCTGCGTCCCGGTGAGGATGCGACGGAACATATCGCATGGGTTAAGGGAATTCACAGATGGAGTATTCCGATATGAAAAGTTTAATGTTCATCACCTTGATTCTGGCGGCAGTCCTGAACCACGCGCAAGCCGACGAGGCCGCGCTCGCATCCCGCTGGGTACGTATGCGGCCCTCTGATGCGGGGATCTGCTGGGTGCCGCATTGTGGCGAAGGTCGCCTTGCAGTGGAACTCGCACGGACGAGTCGCTTACTGGTGTTGGCGGAAGATGCTGACTGGACGCATGTGGCGGCCACCCGTGCCGCCGCCAGGAACGCAGGCATCCCGGGCAGCCGGCTGGTCGTCGATCGCTCCGAACTCGGGCATGCCCCCTTCCCGGATAACTATGTGGACTTGATTGTCGTGGCGGATCTCGATGACCAGTCCCTGGCGGAAATGCCGGCGAAGGAATTGCAGCGGGTTTTAGCGCCTCATGGGTTGCTGGTGGTCGGCCGCCAGAAGTCGACTTCCAGGAAAGAATTGACCAAGGCTGCCCTGACGGCCTGGTTGAAGGCCGGCGGTATAGCCGATGCTCAGGTGGCGGAGGCCGACGGCCTGTGGAGCACCTCCAGCAAACCCGTGCCACCGGGTACTGATGACTGGAGTCATTGGTTCCATGGCCCGGACAACAATCCGCTCTCGCTGGACACGGCGCTTAAATGGCCTTATGCCACGCAATGGCTGGCGCTGCCATACCAAAGCCCCCAACCGGTTCTGACGCTGGTCTCCGACGGGCGGGTGTTCCTTTTTATAGGCCATGGCTGGGACGGCCCCGGATTGGGCGGTGAGAGTCGCAAGCAAATTATGGCGAACACGCTGATCGTCCGCAGCGCTTACAACGGTCAGGAATTATGGACGCGTCAGCTCCCTGATAATTTCCTGATCCACCGCTCCTGTGCCGTGGCCACTCCACAGGCGTTTTATCTGCTCGATGAGGCAGGTGTGCTGAACCTCGATCCCGCTACCGGACGCGAATGTGGACGCATCACCAGTTCCGATGCCGGCAGTGAAACCAAATGGCTGGCGCTGGCCGGGGGAACGCTCCTGACCTTGTCCGGAAGTCCGGACCCGTCGTTTGACGCCGTTAAGTACAATAGCCACTATGGCATGGTGGGCGACGAAAAACACGAGATCCCCTATGGGTTCGGTCAACAGATTGCTGCCTATGATCTCGTCGACAAGCATCTGCTGTGGCAACATCGTGAAGAGAAGCCTGTTGATTCAAGACTGATCGGTGTGCGGGGAGAACGACTGTATTTTTATGCCCCGGGTGGGCGTGCTGCGTGTTTGAATATCGCCACCGGCCAGGATGTCTGGGCCAATGGCACGCCTGCAACGCTGACCCTGTTCGATGAATCTGATAATGATATGAGCATCGGGATTAATCGTACCCGCGCCGAGGTTCTGTGCACCACGAATGCCATCATTTTCAACCGGGTCGGATGCAAAAACATGATTGCCCTTGCACCTGAAGACGGCCATCTGTTGTGGAGCAAAGCACCTGGAAAGACTGGCAAGAAGTGGGGCGCGGTCCACCTGCTGGAGACCGAAAATAAACTCTACACCACGGTAGGACTCTTCGATACAGCCACCGGTAAGCCGGCGGCTTCACAACGCATCGCCACGGTTTGCAGCCGTATCACGGCTAGCCCGGACGCCTTCTACGGCCAGGGCGGGCGCAGTTTTGACCGGCGAAGCGGTGTTGGAACACAAACACAAGGCATGAAGGTGAGCTGCTATGAAGCCTGCATCCCCGCCGGGGGTATGTTATTCGGCGCACCGCATTCATGCGTCTGCCCGGTAAGCCTGCGCGGTCAAATCGCTTTGGCACCTGCATCTCTCACATCGGACATCGTTGAAACCAATGCCGGATCCGGGCGTCTGGAAATCTTTCAGCAGGCGGATCGGGCCTCTGCGTTGGCTATAACCGATCGTGATTGGCCCATGTATCGCGCCAACTTGCAACGGAGCGGCTTTTCGTGCAGCACCGTGCCTGCCACCGCACAGGTGCTGTGGTCCCTCCCCGGCAACGTCGCGGCCACCTGTCCGGTAACAGCAAGCGGACTGGTGTTCATCGGTCGCGCCGACGGTACGGTACAGGCGCTGGCCGCTGACAGCGGACAGGTACGCTGGGAATATGTCACCGGCGGTCGGATCCTCGCCAGCCCCACGGTCTGGGAGAACCGCCTCTATGTCGGTTCCGGAGATGGCCGGGTCTATTGCCTGGAGGCAGTCACTGGGCGCCTGTTGTGGCGCTTCCAGGCGGCACCGCAACGGAGGCGGATCATGGTCTATGGAGCCCTGGCCGAAACTTGGCCGGTGGATAGCGGCGTGCTGGTGACGCCGCAACCCACCGGCACAAATCAACTCGGCCCGACACTCGCTTGTTTCTCTGCCGGAATCGCCAGTCTGGACGGCGTTCATGTCTGGGCCGTGGATGCGCTCACGGGGAAGATAGTCTGGCATCAGGGAGGCTGGCAATTAGGTGGCGACGGTGCGGAAAAGGAGGCCATCGCGAACCGAATCGGGGTGTATGCGGCTGGTGGACTGACTGTGGATCGCAACCATCTGTGGATGGCCGGAGGTGGGTGGGTTGGCCGGGTCTGTTATGATCTTGCGGATGGTAAAATGGCGCCCCCGGATTTCACAGGCGGCCCTTTCGATCGTAATCCGGCCGCCGAGATCGGCATTTTCGCTGACCGGTTCATCTTCCTTGGCGGTTCCGTGCTGTATCGGGGCGCCAGCGAGCAGCGGCAGTCCAAGTCCCACACCCTGGGTTTGATGGCGCTGGATGAAACCGGTCGGGCACAGTACCCGGAGAACATTATCGCCGACTCCTGCATTACGCCGGCGTGGGATACGGGTAACCTGGTGCTGACGAGTGACAGAGATGGTTGTACCTTGATGAGTTTGGACGTCAGGCAGTTGGTTGCGCGGCTGGATCAAATGCCTCACAAACCCCTGGCTGAAAAGTGTTTTCAACGTCCATCCCGAATGTCCGCGCGACTATCGCTCAACACTCCGGGCGATCCTGTCCCTGCGGCTCGGCAACCGGAGTTGAAACTCTGGGAACAACCGTGTAGGACATATGGTCTGGTGCTTACCCCCCATACCGTGGTTGTGCTCAGGGAAGCACCTTGGAAAGTGCGGTATCCTGCCCTGGCAGACCGTTCCTGGTCGGTTGCGGCTTTGGACCGTACCAATGGGCAAGTGTTCTGGGAAGTGAAGTTGCCGGGCGAACCCATGTTAAACGGAGTCTGCCTTGATCGTGCTGGCAATATCATCGTCACACTGTCGAATGGTGCGGTGGTTTGTGTAGGACAATCCAAATAAGTTTACAAAAGGAAACAAACCATGCTAGTCACACGCCAAAATCACATCCCCCTCCCTTGGTTGTTCATGATCACCATCCCCTGGGTGGTATTCTACTTTATGATCCTGACCGGTGGGCTCAGTTTTCTGATCCTCAACCGACTGATTGACAACCCGGCAACTCTGACCTTCGTGGTTTCGCTGCCGGGGCTGATCCTGACGTTTTTACCGATCGGTTCCTACGTCAATTACATGTCCGATCGCATCTGGACCCGGTGGGGGCGGCGCAAGATTTTCCTTCTCATCTGGAGCGCCGGCAGCGCCCTCGTTGCCATTCTATATCCCCTGGCACCCAATGTTACGGTTTTTCTGGGCATCATGTTCCTTGGCGCCATTTTCGGTCTTTTTGGCGGACCCTTCGAGGCGCTAAAGCTGGAGATCGTGCCCTCGGAAATGAGGGGACGTTCAGCGGCCATGGGGAGTTGGGTCAGCACCGCCATGAACATCGCCTATTACGCGGCGGTGATCGGGTGCTTCAACGAGGTGTTACCGGTCTGGGGACGTTCCATCAACGGGGTCACCTTGATCTACTGGTGCCTCGCTGCCGCGAGTGGCATCCTTGTGTTTTTCTACCTGTTCGGCATTCACGAGATCAAACCGACCAGCACGCTCACCGGGGAGAAGTTCAGTTTCAAAAAGGCCTGGGCGGCCATGACCATGCCGCAGCTCCGTTATCTGTACGTCTTCATTATCGCCACCGCCATGGTGAACGCCAGCTTGGGAAGCATGGGGATGCTCCTGTACATCAACCAATGGGGCTACAGTATGCAGGAGTTCGGCCGCAATGTAGCCATTGGTGGCTTCATCAACCTCTTCCTGATTCCACTGGCCGGCATTTTTGCGGACAAGGGTAAAAATCACCGCATGACCATCTGGATTATCTGCATCCTGATTGTCAAGGCGTTCACCCTGGGAACCTTCTTGTATTACACCTGCTATCTACCGGACCAGCGGCCTACCCTTGTGGAAATTGTGTTTTTCAGCGAAGTTACCGCCGTCTTCGGTCTTATGGCCGGCATGATTTATTATCCGCTGGTGTATGACTACGTTCCCCGCAACCTCATGGGTACCTACTGCGCGGGCGCCGGCATTGTAGGTTCGATCACAAGCTACTGCACGATCAATGGGTTGGGGCTGTTCCTTTACTGCTGGGGGTCACTCTTCCAGCCGCCGGCTGGCGAGATGATGCGTGTCTGCCTGAAGCAGGAACGACCGCAGACGCAGGTGGAGCAATTCCTGCACGAGGCCGGTTTGGCCACGCCCGCAGGCGGAAAGGCTGCCAACCGGGACGTTTCGGTTCAGCCCTGGTATGCGAACGGCATTGTGAGCGACCACGGTGTCTGCTACGAATTCCGGCTGCGGGACAATGATGGTGCAAAGAAGATGAAACGCCGGGACGCACTCAAGTCGGAGATCGAAACCCTTGCGTCCACCCTTACAACGAACCGGAACAGCGGCTCCGCCGCCACCTCCCTGTCCCGGCAGGAAAAGGAACTGGACGCCATGCGGACTGAGCAGGCCGCGCTGGATAGCGAACTTGCAACGCGTATCGAATTCTGGCGCCGGGAAGTGCTTCGTGGCCTGGGCGACCAGTTGATGCCGGAGGGATCGGAAATCCTCGCCAGCACAACGACCCCTGCGGTGGTGTCGCAGGTCGCTGTCACGCATAAGCCTACGGCCGCGGCGGTGGATAAGATCAATAAACTGTTGCGGGCCGGGGACCCTTCCTCCATCGGTGTGACGATCGTACGCCGGGACCATGACTTTGCTCTTTCCGTGGCCACACTTCTTCCGGCCGGCCGCGATCCGCAGTCGACGGCCGAAAGGATATGTCAACAGGTGGCCCAGCTGGCAAATATGACCACTCCCGGACTGGTCATTACACCTTGTTCCGTGGCGAACGCTGTTGTGAAACCGGCGGTCATCACCGATTTTGCCCTGGTGGAAGACCCCTCGCGTAACTTTGTGTCGCCTGTTACCCGCCTGGTAAATGCACTGCTGGTGCGGTTTACGGAACTGCCGACGCCGGACCAGAAACTCCATTCGCTCGCCGATAGTCTGAGCAAAGGCGGCCGGATTGGACATGCCCGTGCCGATGCGCTCCAGAACCGGAACGGCGTGCGCATCACTGCTGTGGCGGCCGATGAGAAACTGGATGACCTGGAGACATGGATCAAGCAGATGCGCGAGAAGGTTCGTGGCGATTGCGCCTCGCTCAAACTCACGGTGCTCACCCCGCTGATCGGCAAAGATGTGCTTCCCATGAAGTACAACTACATGTCCGGATATCTCTACACCTTCGCATTGGTCGCCATCGGTCTGATTTTAGTGGTATACTTCATTTACAAGGAAAGAGCGGGAGTCGTCAGGAAATGGGGCGCAGAAGAAAGCCAGGCCGCGAAACAGGATGTTGAGGAGAAGAAACTCGCGGCAGCAGCCACCGCCAAGGCGAGCGCAACCCCCTTGCCGGCAGAAACGTATGAAACCTATACACCCGGCTACCTTTTACCCAAGGTGGTTTTCGCGTTGTTAGGGATGGTTGTACTGGTAATGGGGGGCATGCAGGCCTGGCCGGATCTGCGCTTGCTTGCTACCGGTGAACGCACAGAAGCCATTGTCGTGGAGGTTGTGGCCCGGAAACAGGGACAGCCCGACCTGACCCTGCGAACGCAGTCTGAACTTGACGCCCACGAAAAGACGGTGAGCAACGCCAAAGATTACAACTGGACCTTTTTTGATGTGTTTGCCTTTGAAACAGGAAGTGGTCATGAAATTAGATTTCTTCGTCCCGTGGGGAGCAAACTCAAACCCCCCATGTCGTTACTGGATGACGATGGACTGCCGACCACGGCCACGGTGCTCTACGATCTCAGGAATCCGGCGCGCTCGGTATTGCCTTATGAACATAGTTCTTGGCTGGCACCTGCCTTGACCGGGTTCATGGGTTTGATCATGGTGCTGGTGGGTGGTGTCTTCGCCTGGTTTGCCCGGAAGCCCATCCGGCTTTCCGGGTCTGCCGACATCAACCTGACGAGTTGAGGAGATGCAATCAGTTCCCTGGCCACGAGGGCTGCGCCTGTGGCCGCCTCCTCGCGACAGTGGATCAGGGAAATAGGCAAGGCGAATTCGGCTTCGGCCATGGCCAGTAGCAGACGCGAACGACGCAGGGCATTGCCACTGGCGACAACGCGTATCCGCCCGGTAAAGGCCTGAGACGGCAACATGTCCCGGGCGGTGGCAGCGATGCCGCGGGCGAGGGCACGGGCGACTTCGCCAAGCCGGCCGTTGCCAAGGGTGAGACCGTGCAGAGTCCCGGTCAACGACGGATCATGGCGTTCACCTGCCAAATGTGGACGGAATTCGAGACAGTCGTTTGAGGCCAGGCCAAGGCGATCCAGCAACGCCAATACGTCTTCCCAGCTCGGGGACAAAAGGCCGAGTTCTCTGACCCATGAGGTCGCAGTATCGGCCAGCCAGAGCCAGGCGGCACCGCCGACAAGGGGGGCAGCGACCAGTGCATCGTGGGTACTTGTGAATGGCCGCACATCGCAGCCGGGCACGGCGCCAATGCTTCCGCGCGGCACCACCGCCGATAGTTGGCATCCAGTGCCGATAGTGAAGGCCAACTCGTGGTCGGGATCGCTGAGGGTGGCGCGAAGCGAGGCCTGATTATCGCCCAGTGGCGCCGCGATCGGAATGCCCGCTGGCAGGCCGAGATTGACCGCCAAACTACCGATCCGCTCCCCGTGCCCGACCGCATTGGGCAAGATGTCCTCCTTTACGCCGGTGATAGGCGTCAACCCGCCCCAGGCTTGGGCGTCGGTGGGATCCATTGGCGCTCGTTGCAATCCGGCCCAGCGTGCCGAAAGCAGACCGTGGATGGTCGCCGCTTTTGTCCCTTCCGGCAATCCGCCATGTCGAGCCCACCACGCCAGCGTGGCGAGTCCGTAGCCGGCGTGCAACGGCCGACCGAGCGAAGGCATGAATGTCGGATCCTCAAGGACACGTTGATCCTGCCAGGTGACCAGTGGTGATTGCGCGAGGGTGGTGGGGTCGTGCAGGACCACACCATGCATTTGGCCCGTGCAGCCGATGGCAGCAATGCGTGCCCGCAGCGCCGCTGGTAGTTCGCGCACCAGTCTCTCCGCAGTGGCGATGATCACCTCGGCGTCCTGTTCAAAGCGCCCGGTGGAGGTCGGTAGGTCTGCCGCATGGGCGGCCGCAACGGCATGCACCTGGACTCCGTCGCGATCAACTACCGCCACGGCCACCTTGCTGGTTCCGAGATCAACACCTAGCGCCAACATCAGAACACTTCCAATTTGAGGCCCAGGAGCGGCGCCACCGTGCGCAGGGCCTTGGTATGGTCGCCATAGATAATCGCGGGATGTTCGCGTGAAATGGACTTCACGAAACCTGGCAGGTCCCGAAAACGTAACAGGGCGCTCTTCTCGCAGTGCGGCAGGCCGGGATGGGAGGTGGTTTCGATGACTTCACCGCTGGCGGCAAGTAATGTGGTTCCGTCAAATTTCAACTCAACGGCGGTAATCGTCCCGGGCGGAAGATCGCCGTCGATGCCGCAGCCGCGGCCATCGCGCTTGATCTCGTAGGTGCCGCCCCAGTCGCGCAAAGCCGCCGAACCACCGCCGACTTCGGGCGAAACCACGCCGACGAAGCCGCAATGAGCGAGACGGGCCAGATTCGCCCATTCCTCAGGCGCAAAGCGCGCTGGATCCGGCACCAGGGGGTCGCCGAAATGCTCGCGCAGGGCACCCACGTATGATGCTGGATAGAGGTTCGACATGGTGCAGGTCGTGCCGGTGAGGTGGGTCATCAAGGCCATCGAGGCGAGACAGCAGAAGTCGCCGTCGCACGCAGCGACGTACCCCTCCTCGCGTGCCAACACCTGGGCCAGGCAGGGCACCTCGCGGTGACCGTTCGGGATGAGGTCGCCAAAACAGTTTACACCAAAACCGAGCGCACGATTCTGCTCCAGTACCTCACGAATGGCAATCCATGTCTTGATGGCCGTCAGCAACCAGGGATGGGCGACGCCGTTCTCGTGGTAACGAGCCGCACGCCCTTTCCACAACGCCAGGGCTTCGGAATCACTGATCGCGGCGGCGCGTTCTCGCACCGGGTCAAGGTCATGGACTTCCACCTGCAGCCCGAGAGCCCGGCCAAGATGGGTGCCTGCGGCATGAGCGTTCCATGGGAAATTCTGAATTCCGAACACGGCCAGACGGGCGCCTGCAAACTGGCGCCGCAGGGCCAGGCCGCGCAACAGGTTGAGCCCATGGCACCGATTCTCGACCAGATGCACCTCGACCCCCAGTGAGGCTAGGAAATCCCGCGCCGACCAGCGCCAGAAATCAGGCTCGTCGTAGGCTGGCAGGCACCAGAAGAGGAACGGCAGTTGGCGGTCGACCAGTGGCTGGGGATGACTGTTCCAAACCTCGGTCGGGTAACAGGGGATCGACAGTGGCAGGATGGCGTCGATGTCAGACCCAAGCCCGCGCACCACCCGGCTCCAGTGTTCGGGACTTTCTACGGCGATGGGCGGCAGGATCTCGGCCACCCCGGCGAGGTGTCCGGCGAGTATGGCAGGATCGACCGAGGGAGTTCCCGGTTTGGCCTGGATCGGCTGCAGACGCAGAATGGGGCGCTTCAAGTGAGAGGCGGGTTTCGTGGCAAGGTAGCGTTCGTTCATAATAGTTCCTTTCATGATCAATCAACTTTTACTTCTGTTAGATTCCGTCAACCAATTCATCCGGAATTTCCGGAGTGGCCCCCTGTTGGGTGCATACGTAAGATGCCACCTTGGCCGCCTGGGCATGGGCCCGGGTCAGCGGGCGGCCCTTCAAGATCCCCATCACAAAGGCGGCGGTGAAAGAATCGCCCGCACCCACGGTGTCTATCACCTTGACAAGGGGAGCCTTCGCCGTGTGCGTCTCAGTAGCGGAATAGATCAGGCTGCCCTCAGCTCCACGCGTCAAGGCAACGATCTCAATATCAAAAAGCCGCATTAACTTTTTCATGCCACCTGGAACTTCCGCATCGAGGCCGAACATATCAGCCAGTATGGGCCATTCCTCGTCGTTGAGCTTCAACAGCCGGGTCTTGCGCAATGTGAGCTCAATGGTCTCCCGTGAATAGAACTGCTGCCGCAGATTGAGGTCGAACACCCGCCAGCATGCCGGCGGCGTGGCGTCGAGAAAGTTTTGAATGGTCCGGCTCGTTATTGCGCTTCGCTGGGCCAATGACCCAACGCACACAGCGTCGGCACGTTGTGCCAGCAACGCCAGGTCCGGGCTAAAGGGAATGGAATCCCAGGCAACTCGCTCGTGAATCGTGTAGCTCGGTATGCCCCCGCTGTCGACCCGCACGTTGACGGTCCCGGTCGGATAGGATGCCTGTCGGTGAATGAAGCCGCCATCAAGCCCCATAAGATGCAGGGCGGACAGGATTTCATGTCCTAAATCGTCATCGCCAATGCTGCTGACTACGATCCCCGTTGCGCCCAGTTGATTGGCGTGCCAGGCGAAATTGGCGGAGGCACCGCCCAGTTTTCGGCCACCGGGGAAAAGGTCCCATAAAACTTCGCCTAGTCCAACGACAACGGGTTTCCTTTCCATGGCATTGCAAATGTTCAAATATTACTCCTTTTCCATGTTTGATCCATTGGATCGTATGACCTCACGGTACCAGGTAAAAGAGTCCTTGGGCGTGCGTTTGAGGGTCTGGAAATCGACATGGACGAGGCCGACGCGGACATTGTAGCCGAGGGCCCACTCGAAGTTATCCATCAGCGTCCAGTGGAAGTAGCCGCGGATATCGGCGCCATCGGCAATGGCCTGGCCGAGTTCGCGCAAGTGGCGGTGCAGGTAGTCGATGCGCTGCGGATCGTGGACTTTGCCATCAAGATGGACGTGGTCAAGATTCTGATGCCCGTTCTCGGTGATGACCACGGGCACGTGGTAGCGTTCATGGAAAAAGCGCGGGGTCCAGCGCAAAACCGGCGGGGTCATGTGCCAGTCACCCTGCGCCGTGCGCGGATAGCCGACCGGACGCGGAACTTCCTGCGGTACTCCGTCTGTTCCGGCGCGCCAGACACGTGCGGAATAGAGGTTGATGCCGCAGAAATCGAGTTTGGTTGAGAAGGCCTCGACCTCATCGGAATGTGGGCGCGGGTCGCCAAACACCCGCCGTCCCTCCTCAGGGTAGACGCCGAGAAACAACGGATCGGTCCACCAGGCGTTATTCCACAGGTATTCGGAGGGAACTTGCCAGGTCGCGCTCCGAGCGGCGGCGATATCGGACGGGGAGTCGGTGTATGGGATCATTCCCTGCGCCGCCAGAGCACTGCCGACTTCGGCAGGTAACCGGGCATGGGCGCGTAATGCCTTGGCCGCCAGCAAGGTGCCGATGTTCAGGTGATGGCCGCACTGCACTGCGTCGGCCAACGGCAGACGGTATCCGGGCGCATGGCCGCCGTTGACCAGACCGTGTTGCACGATGACCTGAGGTTCGTTGACCGGCATCCAGTGGCGGACGCGGTCGCCGAAGCGGCGGGCGCAGACCGTGGCGTAGTCGGCCAGCCAGCGTGGGCTGTCAGGGTTGGCCCAGCCGCCGCGTTGCTGCAGTCGCAGCGGGTAGTCCCAGTGGTAGAGGGTGACCCAGGGTGTTATGCCGGCAGCCAGCAGGGCGTCGATCAGGCGGTCGTAGAAAGCGAGACCGGCTTCATTCAGGGCACCGTCGCCGGCTGGCAGGATGCGCGGCCAGGCCAGCGATAGGCGGTAGGCGTTGACACCAAGCGTCTTCATCAATGCCACATCTTCCTGCCAGCGGTGGTAGTGATCGCAGGCGACCTCACCGGTGTGGTTGTCAAAAATCGTATTGGGACGACGACAGAAGACGTCCCAGATGGATGGCCCCTTACCGTCGGCGTCGTGGGCACCCTCAATTTGGTACGCTGCCGAGGCAACGCCCCAGCTGAAATTCTTTGCAAAACTCATCGTTGCCCTCCTTTATTTGTCCGTTATCAGTTAAGTCCTGTTGATCATGAAGGTTTAGGTTGTGCACCCGTTACCTTGACGCTGACGATGCCATAGGCGGGGAGTGCCACTTGAACTCCATTTTGGTTGATCCGGGCTGAGGATTTCACCAGTGGCCGCTCCATCATATCCACTTCAACGACGCCCTTAACCTTGCCGAACAGGACGGGGTTGATGTTCAGCGCAGCGGTCGCCTTCTTACCCGCCGTTTCATAGATTGTTACGATATATCCATCGCCGTCCTGAACTTTGCGTAACGAGGAAACCACCGCCGATGTAGGCGAGACCGCGCTTACGAGCCCGGCCTGCGGCGGAAGTTTTCCGGGGTGGATATCGGTGGATACCGGTTCCAGCGGGTGGTTGAAGGCCGCCCCGAGTTGCGTCAGGTCGGCAACGCTCAGTGCCGTGCCGTGGGGCACCAGTGCCAACCTGAGTTCGTGCTCGGCCACATCGGGCAGCGGGTCCGGCTCGTAACTGGAACGGATCAACGTGAGCCGTAGTGTCGAGCCGTCGAGAGAATGGCCGTATTTGCAATCGTTTAGGAGCGCGAGACCGGCAAAACCCTTGCCGCCTGGAGCCTTGCCGCGAATGTCGACCCAGCGCAGGGCAGGAACCTCTTCGCCGTGGTTAAGGTCACGCGCGATGGCGCCGAACTGGGTTTCGTACACTCCTTTGGCGTCTTTGACCGCCAGCGGGAATTTCATATTGAGTCGCGGCGTGCCGGTCTCCGGGCCACCGGCCTCCAACCACTTGGCTCGAACCTCTATTTCCAGTGCAGGACTGCCCGCCGAAAGAGAGTAGGTTAGTTCGATATCGGAACTCTTGACCTTGAGTTTTGCCACCCAGGAGCCGAACAGCGGCCCTCTGTGGCCGGGTTCGAACGAGTGGACCACAAGCGGGCACTCTACAGTCTTCGCGGCGGCGATAAGCCAGGCCGACATGCTGCGCGGCCGCTCAAGAACGTATTCCAAAATTCCCAACGGACTGTCTGCACAGGCCAAGTCGCGGCCGGTTACCTTATCAACCAACTTGCGGATGCCACCGGTACAGGGATCGAATTCGACAAGCAGTTTGTCATTTTCCAGCGATGGAACGGGCGGTGCCTCGCGTTCAGCGGCGGTTGGCGGCAGTTTCACGGCATTGACGGGTGCCTCGGCGCGCCCCTCTTCAAGGACCACGGTTGTGTAGCCAAGGGCGGGAACTTCTACCGGAAAGAAGAGGTGCAGATATCTGTGCCCGGCCCATTCGCCGGCTCCGAACTTCTGAGTGGGCAGCAGGCGGCCGTCAGCCGTGCGTGCAACGAAACTCTTCTGCTGGATGTCACCGGGGCAGATACCTGTGTCGGCGTCCCAGACGATCGCGTTGCTAACCTCGCTGCGTGGCCGAGCCGTCGTGTTGAAAGCCACAAAAGGCCGCGGGCCGTCGGTTACATGTGCGGCCATGGATACGCCGCTGGTCGAAAAACGGCAGCATCCCGGCCCTCCGCCCATGGCGCGGCTCGTCATGGCGGGCGTCGGTGCCGATGGGGCCTCTCCACAAAAGGAGGTGTCCACCATTGCGGCTATGGCGCGCCAAGAGTGCGTCTTGATCATGCCTGTGATCGCGCCGATCTTCTGGAACAGTCCGCTCTGGTAGCCGCGCGTCCAGTGGACGCCGGAGCCAGGCAGGATGTCGTGGAACTGGCCGAAGAGGACATCGGTCCAGGCTTCGCGCAACTTGTCGGATGGGCAGGCCCTGCCGGAGATGAGCTCGGCCAGCACGGCGGCCGTCTCGGCCTCGAGGCAGTAGTTCTCGCCGTAGCGGTTGCCCTTCTTGACGAGTGCCTGCGTGGTATAGCAGCCGGTGAACTCAAAGTTAAGTTCCTCGTTGACGACTGGCCAGCGGTCGGGATGCTGTTCGAGGATGGTGTAATAGTCGTTCGTCGTGGTCAACTGCAGCCGGGGAAAGACGGGCCATTCGGCCATTTCCATTGCCCGCATGAGGTCACGGCGAGTAGGCCCGCCGCCGTGATCGCCCACGCCGTACACCCACATGTAATCATGGAAGCCGGTCTCCTGCACGAAGCGGATAAAGTTTGGAGTGATGGCCTGCGGGTCGATGGGACCAAGGTAGCCCTTGAAGTCCCTGTAGACCAGCACGCGTGAGCCATCTTTAGCCTGCCACCAGAATACAGGTGGCCGCTCTGTTCCGCCCTGCCGGTAGAGGTAATAGCGACTCACCGCACCGCGCCGCAGGATGGCGGGTACCGCGTGGGAATGGCCGAACATATCCGGCTCCCAGTCGATGGCAACATCCTCAGGGTCGAGATCGAAATATTTTTTGAAAAACTGGCGTGAGTAAAGAAGGTGCCGGGCCAGCGACTCGCCGCTCGACAGGTTCTTGTCACCCTCGACCCATTGCGAGGCCGTGACCTCCCAGCGGCCCTCCTTGACGCGCTGTTTGACCTGTTCAAACAGTTCCGGGTTGAAATCACGCAGGATCGCATAGATAGACACCTGGCTCTGTGAAAATCGGAACTCGGGGAACTCCTCCATGAGTTTCAGTACCGTGATGACCGTATCGTTGGTGATGGCGACTGTCTCCGACCACGCCCACCTCCAGTTCATGTCGATGTGCGCATGGCCGACGCAATGGATGGTGAACGTTTTCGCCACTTCGGCCACAGGTGCGAGAATTTTTTCCGCCGACTCGACCGCCCCGGCCAGTCCTGAAGGGACGCCAGTCGCGACCGCTGTATTAACTATGCCCCATGCCTTGGCGAACAACTTGTCCCAGCCGCGGCTCTCTCTGCCGACGAGCAGGGCCAGTTTTTCGGCGAACTCCATTTCCGCTAGGAACCGGTCAACCGGCTGCCGGCAGACCATGCCCAGTTCAGCGCTTGCCTTCCTAAACGCTTCACGTTGGATGTCTAAGGTAGTCATACGGTGTTCTTTCTGTTTCATTATTTGAATCACATCGTTCAGAACGACTTGGCGTTATTCATTCCTTTGATCGGGTTCAGTATATTATGCGTGGCCTCGATCCGGTGGGTATCGGGTTTTCCATCCAAACCTCTTGTCGGGGCAAGCCACCCCCCTTCATCATATTCGTTCCATGCATAGATGAGGATGGTGTTGGCAGCGCAGATGCGCGGATAGTCCTTTACAAAAGATACGGCATGGCTCAAGTGGGTGGCGATTTCTGCGGGCGTTGCGCGGGATGGATACACCGTCTGATTGTAGTAGCCCGCTTCTTTTTCCCAGGATACAGGATGTTCCTTGCGGGGACGGTTATCCCATCCGGTGGTCACGAGTGGGATACAGGGAACTTTGGCCTGGACGGCTTCCTGCCAATAGCTTTGTTCCACCGTTTTGGCCAGGTCCGTGAATTGGGGGGCGCTACTGCTTTTGGCATAGGCCGAGACCGCATCAAATCCGCGATTCGAGACGGTTTGGAAATCCAGTGCCGGGTTGTGCCCCAGGTAGGCACAATACGGGTTGATTCCCTGTTTTTTGGCAACGGCTTGAAGTTCGTTGAAGCGGTCAAAGCGGAGCCCCGTGCCTGCATAGGCATAGACCAGAGGGCGTCCGTTCAGGTCGGTTTGGTAGCCAGGTTCCTGCAGCAGCGCGAGGGTGCGACTCAACTCTGCGGGCCACTGGTTGGTGGGGACGTTGAGCGAATTGTGCAGGATCAGGCAAAAGTGGATCTGATTGCGCTTGGGACTGTGTAGATACTGTTGCAGGGCGACACTCATGGAACTGGCCTCCGGGTAGACGAGAAAGGCCCAGTAGTCCAATCCGGCGGCAACGGCAAACTTGATTTCCTGGTCCATTACGTCGGGTTTGCTGCCGTCGATCTTCACGGTTGCATCGTTGATCACCTCTGTAAACCAGGGGAGGCGATCATGATATTTCAGAGGTCCAAGGGTTTGCTCGACCTGTCGGGTCACGTTCCCGCCGGTCCAGGCATCCCAGCGAATGGCGCCCACCGCAGGTCGGGAGATGTCTGTCTCGCCGCATGCGATTGTGCCATTCAGCAGGAGGATGCAGGATAGCAAGATATAATACATCAACATGCTCCCCGGGCCGCTGCGATGGCCTTCCCTCGCAGGTACAGTGTGCGGTCCGAGTCGGTGCGGCGGACAGCAGCCCATACACGTTCACGAGGGGTCATGGATGTCATCGCTCTACATCTCCTGTTCTGGTCATCAAGACGGTGGCGATCTGGAAAGGACGCAAGGTCACCCGGACCTGTCCCTGGCGCACGGCCAGACGTTTGGGTTGGCGTTCGAGGAGGTTGACCAGAATGGCATGCCGGAACCCTCGCGGCAGCGAGAGGCTCACTTCCTCGCTCTGGCCGCGCTGTTCCTGCAACCGCACCACCAACCCTGCGCCTTGCTCGGCCTTTTTCACGGCTGCGATCACGGAGCCGCAGGCCTCGAGTTGTGGCAGATCCAGCCGCGCGAGTTTGCCGGGGATCACCAGCGGCGGTGCATTCATGGCCATGCTCATGCGCGGCATCGGGCTGTCGGCAAAGTGCCCATCGAACGAGGTCAGTGCATGCACGAACTCATGCTCGCCCTTGTCCAGCATCCCCTGACAGACATCCAGGGTGTAGTGATCCGTGCCATCCGGGCCAAAGGCGACGCCCTGCATGTGTGAGCGTAGCGTCGGGCTGCGCAGGACCGAAACCAGAATGGTGCCATCCTCGATGCGGTAGGAGGGGGTGCCGACATTTAGGACGGCGACGCCCCAGAGTCGATGCACCTCGTAGCGGAAACCATCCCAGAACTCCCACACGCTCACCACACCATGATCGTCGCAGCGTAAATGGTAGAATTCATTTTCAATTTGTGATTGGTGCGATTTTCGCGGTGGCTTGGAAGGCTTAGCAACGCCGCGCACGCGCAGCGTCACGGCCGACAGGGGTGGCAGATCTTTCAGCACCAGTTCCGCCTGACCGTCGCGAATCTCGGCCAGCGGCAGTGTGTGGCCGGTAGTATCCGTGACCACGACCGTGCGTGCACCCGCAGGAACAGGCAGCGACACGCGCTCAGTGCAGGCAAAGGAGTGCGGATTGAAAATGCTGAGCGTCTCTGTGCCTGCCGGTTGATGCATGCGCAATTTGCGCCCCTGCAATTGTTCAGCCGCCTGCTGAATGATGGTTTCTGTCTGCCGCGCCAGATCCGTGTGCGCATCCATCAGTTCGTCGAAGCACGGGTCAAGGTGGGTGGCGGTCACTGAGTCGTGAAACTGGGTGAAGATGAACTTGCGCCACGCGTCCAGCAGTAGATTTTGTCCGTAGGAGCCGGTTTTGACATAGCCCGCAACCGCCAGTTTTTCGGCGGAGACCAGGCGGTTTTCCGCCCGGCGGTTGAGCTGTTTCAGGAGGATGCGGGTGACCAGCACGCCGCTCGAGGTAGGGTTCCCCTCCAGGTTGGTGGAGACGCGGTCGGCGGGCGGCTGATCGAGCAACCGGTCCAGATCCCGGAAGTGGTCCGGCATTTCTCTCAGCAGGCCGAAGCGGAACTCGGCCCAGGGGTTGCGCTTGCGCATCTCATCAATGAAGCGCGGCGTATCCGGATTCGGCAGCCGCTCCTCGGCGCCCACGATCAGCGTGGTGAAATCAAGCCGGTCGCGGATGATGTCCAGGTTCACAGGATCCAGCGTGGTGCGCAGTTGCTCAAAGCCGCGTGGTTCGGTGGTGGAGGGTGGCAGCGGATGCCTGGTGCCGTTGGAGAAGCCGCCGCGCGGGCAGAGCACGGTGCTGCCGTCGAGCCCTTTCCAGAAGACGCCGTTCGGAATGCAATACGAAGTCCCCAGCACCTGACACTTTGGTTTCATGAATAGGCCTTTTTTATCAACTAATATTAAACGCATAAGGCGTTAGAGTCAACCGATTGACATGCTGATGTGATTGATGAGGTTAAAGTTGTGGGGTAACTGCATCCAGGGTTCGGGGGTCATGGTAATAGCCCCTCCACCGTTTCTCCAAACAGGGTAAGTTCCGGTGCGGGTGGCTGGTTTTTCGGGTTGGCGTAGAGCAGGAACGGTTGATGCGCGGCCAATTCGGCCGTGATCTTGGTCTGCTGGCCGAGGGGCGTGCTTGCGCCGGGTTGCCAGAGGAACAGCCAGGCGTCTTCCTCGCCCAGGAGTTCCTTGACCTGGTACTCTTCGCGGATCGTTTCGGTTGTGGGGTTGATGATCAGCACGGCGGCCGTACCATCGGCGTAGTCGCGCACAGCCACTTTCAGCTTCTTGTTGCCGGACCAGTACGGGAAACGGCAACTCATCTGCTGTTTTCCCGGTTGCAGGAAGCGCCAGAGTTTGAGGTATTCCGGGGTGATTTTATGGAATCGGTCGCTGGCGGTGATGAATCCGCCGATCATGGCGTTCCAGTAGGCGAGCAGGTAAGTCTCGTCGCGGGTGAGCTTGGAATTCAGGCCGGAGTCGACATCGCGCAGGAAGAGGCAGTCGGGGTCGTTCTGCCAGAGCACCTGCTGCAGGTAGTGCATGGTGAACGCCTCCTGGATGAGGTTGCCATGGCTGCCTTCCCGCCAGTTTGCCGGCACATCGTTGGAGATACGTACCGCGTCCGCGTAGCCAATGAACTGCGGATAGACGGCGATGCAGGCGACCCAAAAACTGTCCGGGCCGATCTCCTCGCGGATCATGCGGATAACCTCAGTCATGTGCTCAACCGAGGTCGTGCGGTTATCATGACGCAGGAAGCGCGTCCGGTCGCGCAGTCCCCATTCCATGAAGTCGGTCTTGTAGTAACTGAACCCCATCTTCCGGTAGGTGCGGAAAACCTGACGCAGGTACGCAAAGGCCTCGGGGTGCGTGGTATCCAGGATGTAGCATTCGTACTCGTCGAGCTTGCCCGCGACGTGGATTGTGCCGTCCAGATTTCGCAGCAGCCATTCCGGATGATCCTTGGCCGTCTGGCTGGTGGTGGCAACGATGAAGGGGCCGATCCAGATGCCTGCCTTGCATCTTGCATGGAGGATGGTGTCGGCCATGTGCTGGATGCCCTGCGGGAAACGGTGGTTGGCCTGCAGCCAGTCGCCATAGGTGCAGAAGCCGCCATCGACCTGGATGGTCTCGATCGGGATGGCGGGTTTGGCCGCCTTCCAGCCGGCGACGAGATCGTTCAGCCGCTCCTGGGTATATTCGGTCATCCATTCCCAGAAGGTGCAGACCTGATAGTGCGGCTGGTTGTTGAATCTAACCTGGTTCTCCTGCGCAACGTTCTCCGCGAAGTGACGGTAGGTGCTGAACGGCTCGATCCCGGCGACGAAATGCAGATCGGGCAGCGCCAGCGGTTCCGCCAGAGGCAACTCCTCGGTAGCGAAGCCGGCTTCGAACAGGAGATCATCCGACTCCAGGTGGCGGTCGATCAGATTGTAGCGGTACGGGCGGTTGCGGTAACTGCTGCGCTGCAGGAAGCGGTCATGCCGGCAGGCACCGATCGCCAGCGCCTGTTCGGACGGGGTAAGGAAGCCCGAGACGAGATAACTGTCTGCGGCCCAGGCCTCGTTGAGCTGAGGTGACTCGCGTTTTTTTGGCGTCTGGGGAACCGGAATGATTCCGCTCGGGCCGGCGAAGCCGATCCCCTGCTTGAAATATCTATCGGCGCCCTGAACCCTGGCGTAGGCGATGGGTTGGAACCAGTGCGGCGCCACGGGCATATCCAGAAAGGAGCGCAGGACCAGCGAATCGGCATTGGTGGAAAAAATCAGTCTGATACGCCCGTTTTTGAGATGATAAATAATCTCACCACCGCCCGTCAGCTGTATTACGTCGACCGATTTCGCGGAAACCGGGTGGCCGTTGAATGCCGGACGGCAATCCAGCAAGGCAATACTTCCGGAAGTGTATCCGAACGAGCCATCATCATTAAGTATCCAAGTAGCGTCCTGTTTGGAGAACGGCATAGTGCTTATCATGTTTATATACTTTACCTTCTGTTTTTGTTTCATGGTTTCTTGATGCGGCTCAGGCGTATGGCCTCCTTGACATGGGCTGTGGTGATGCAAAGGTGGCGATGTCGGTCCGGCACAAAGGCGAAAGCAGCGCTCGCCGAAGGGCCAACCAGATCGTGCAACCCGAACTTGATGATCTCCATGAGTTCGCTTTCGTGCGCGCCGCGCTCAGGGCTGGCATCCTCGAATGCAAAGGAACTCAGAGAATCCTTGATTCGGACGTTGGTTCGGAGCGTCCAGATCCCGTCGCTGCCGCTGGCTGGCGGCTTCATCGGCGTGGCCACCCAGTTGTTGAAATCGCCCTTGATGCGCAGTGGGGCGTGGAACTTCAGTTTCTGGCCGGTGCGCGGGGAGATAATCCCGGTCCAGGCCGAGGTGTCGATCTCGAACAGGATCTGCACCTCGGCCCCATGACAAGGGAAGGGCGGGAGCACTGGGAAGGGTGCAGTGGCATACAGATCGGCAGTTTTGCTGGCGACCAGTTCCACCTGATAGGGTTGGCAGTGGATGCCGCGGCTGTTCAAGTACCTGACCTGCGAGTCTGACTGTTCGCGCAGATAGTCGGTTTCCGGATGGTCGCCGGAACTGCGCGGCGGCATCTGGCGCCACAGTCTATAACGCTGGCGATGGACCTCTTCCACGATGTCGCCCACCAGTGTGCCGACAGCTTCCTCCGGTAGACCCAGGTTGGTCAACGAAACACCCCGCTGTGCCTGGGCTCTGGTGAAAGTTGCCCGAACGCGGCCGTTTACCAACAGCAGCAGGTACGGGGTCGGCAGTCCGGTTACACGGAGAGTGTTCTGATTGAGACGGGCCTGCCACGGTTTCAGGTCGAGGCGGATGACGTCGCGGCCGCTGAACTGGAACGGGAAGGCCTGAGGTTGGCGCGTGAAGCGGATACCTTTTGGGATCCGGGTCAGCGACGTGATGCGCTGATGGGTCGCCTCCGCGGTGCGCTTTGTAAGGTCAATTTGGAGGTGCAGGAGGTCGCCTTCGGCGCCCATGGCCTGAAGCAGCAGGGCGGCGATGAGTGCGTTGCCATCCGCACCGGGATGGATGCCGTCATGAGAGAGCGTTAATTGCGGGTCAGCTACTTGGTACCGGTTCAGTTCCTTCTGATACAGCCGATTCAGGTCGATGAAGGTGCAACGGGATGCTTTGGCAAAGACAGCCATCGCCCGGGAGAATCGACGCAGAGTCTGCGGATACCAGATGCTCCGTTTCCGACCGGTGGAATCCCGGGCCGCACCGCACTCATAGGGAATGGGGGAGATGAACACCACTCGCGCCCTGGTGCGGCGTCGGATGAAGTGCAGCATATCGCGCAGGCTCCGGATGTAGACGTCGCAGGAGGCTTGACGATAAGGGGCGAAGCCGGCGTCATTCATCCCCAGGTTGATCAAGACCAGGGTAGGCCGGGTGGCTGGAAGGTCACGCTGGATGCGGATCTTTCCCGCCTGGGCCGTGTCGCCACCCAGGCCGAGATTGATGAAATCAACGTGGTAATCCGGATACCGGCAGCGCACATAGGTTTCCACCGTGCGGCACCAATAACTGTTGTCCGTAATGGAATCGCCCCAGAAAACAACACGGTCCCCATCGCGGATCAGAAAACGGGGTGGCGCTTTGAATGATCTCATGACTCACCCTGTTTTGTTACGCACACGCCTTCAGGCACTTTGGTTTCGATGATGCATCGGCCGCCTTCCCTGCGCCACTTCACTTCAATGGCGCCCCGCGGATGCGGGAAAGCGCCCTCGGCCCAGGTGACGCCATGGGTCCTGATCCGGATCTCCACGACGTCGAGGTTCGGCGCCTCCGGAAAGTGGACGCCCAGCACATTCTTGGAAAGGTAGTAGGTTGGCGAAGCCGACCAGGCATGGCAGAGACTGTCGGCGAGCGAGAAATGCTCGACACAAGTCTTGAGCCCTTGCGCCAGCATCCATCCCCAGCCCTGCCGCATCATGCTCTCGGCGGTCTCGTGGAGTCCGAGATGGTACAGGCCGTCAAACAGGGAGAAGGCGAAACTCGGGCTGGTTAACGTCCCTCCGCTCGGGTCAAAGCCGTTACGGAAGATTGAACGCAATTCGAATGATACATGCTGCCGAATCCGTGGTACTTGCCGTCTTTTGGCAACGCCGGTGCACACCGCCAGCAGACTCGCATGCGCCGAGACGGTCGTGTGCGCCAGGTCATCCGCAAAGCATCCCCGGCCTTCGTCCCAGAACGCGACCTGGATGGATGCCGCGAGTCGCGCGGATCTCCGGTCGAGTCGCCGCTTTTCTGTCAGCGCTTCGCCGCCCAACGCCTTGGCCAGCCGCGAGGCCGCCTGGAGTGCCGATAGATAGAAGCATGAAAAGAGGCAGGTTGGTCCCTTTTTCGACATGTATCCCGTGGCGCCGCTGTCGCCATGGTAGCCGCCGTACTCCGCCGCAATCCGCCGGTTCGCGGGCCAGTCGGCATCCAGTAAATAATCCTTCCTCTCGTCGGAGAGTTCATGGAACCAGTGCAGGTTCACGAGGATGGCCGCCCAGTCCTGACGGATCCGTTCCAGGTCGCCGCTGTGCGCATAGTAGTTCCAGTACCCGTCGACCATGTTCAGGGCGAAGTCGGCGATGGTGTAGTCACCGGTGTTCGGGTAGACCGCCCGGAATTTTCCGCTGGCGTCTGGTGACTGCCCGAAGAGTTGCAGGCAACGTTCCATCAGAGTCTGATCGCCAAAGGTTGCCAGGTTAACATGGTACTGGATGATCGTATCCCGGCCGTACATGCCGCGTTCACGGCCAACGCAGTCCACGTAGGCGTCTTCCATGGTGACGGCCTGGGTGCGCCGGCCCATCTCCCAGATTGCCGTCAACAGCGGGTCAGAACAGGTAAAGCGGCCACGCTCCTGGACCGGATACATGGCGGAGCGCAGCGACAACTTTCTCAAGGTCACATCGGCACGCGTATTTCTTACGGTGAGCATGAGATAGCGGAAACCGCGCGGGTGGCGGGGCATCCAGTCGAGGTTGTCACGCGAACACAGGATCCGGTCGGAACAGGGTGAATGGTGCTGCGTCTGGATATGTACGCCATCACCGCGAAGATGTTCGGTATAGCCGAGATCGATCGTCGCGCCTTCGACGCCGTCGAGTACCAGCCGTGGCAGGACAAGACGGGTTTGTCCGGCGTCCAGCACTAGCGAGAAGCCTTCCGGGTAATCGGTGTGACGGAAGATGTGGCCCTGGAGCGTCTCAGGCGTGAGCGTCTCGACCGGTTCGCTGTAACTGTCCCATCCCAGTTCGCGGCTCGGGCTCTGCGCGCATTCCGAAACGTCCACGTAGATCCATCCCCCGATCTCTTCAAGCGCGTCGTCCGGAACGAAGGGGACGGGTTTCGATGTGAGATGTTCCGCGTGTTCTGCTGCCATCAGGATACGTGTATGTTTAAAACGGCGCGTACCGGTGAGGTCCTTATCGGCGGAGACGAAAAGACCTTTGCCGCGCGGCAAGGCGAAATATTGTTCGACAATATTCTGATATGCCTGCACGGTTCCGAAGAAATAGTTCCAGCCTTTCCGCAGACGCCAGCTTTGGTTGATGCGCTGGTTGCGGAAAGTGCACAGGACACCGTCGGGAATCCGTTTGCCATTGAGCCAGTACTCGCCCCAGAACACGCCGGCTATGATTTCCTGGTCTTCGGGCGAGTGGATCCAGGTCGCGAACGCCACGAGACTACTGAAGGTCTTCTTGTCCGCCTCGTAAAACGCGGGAAACGGCACTGCGAACGAATACCAATCCTCATCGATAGCCAGGGGAAGGGCCTGCGTCACGCGCTCGAACGGAATCGACGCTTTGGACAGGAAGGGGATTGATCGCGGCTCGAGCGGCCCCCACGCTGCCTGATTGGCCAGCGACACTGCCTGCGGCCAATGGCCGTCGGCAAAATCCGCTTCCCGCCATCCGGGTTCCTCGCCAGCCTGGTCAAACAACTCCGCAGCGTTGAGGGCGAAGCTGAACTTGCCGGTGTAGCGCGCCAGCGAAAGGTCGGGAACGCCACGCCACGCGCCCGGCGTTGCCAGGGAAACTGTGGCGTCATCGGATGTCCTCACCTCACCCCAGGTGATAAATCCCGCCTGGTGGGTGATGGACTTGAGGGTCTTGTGCTGGAAGGAGTTGACTGATACGGCGATGACATTTCTTCCGACACGTAACCAGTGTGCGATATCCACCGTGTCGAACATCGGGAACCGCGGATCAAACCGGATCGGTCCAAACTCAACGAACTGGCCGTTTACAAAAAGTTGGTACGTCGTGTCGGCAAAGAGATTGAGCCGTGCCGATACGACGGCCGCATCAAGGATGAAGGTCAGGCGGAAACAGGCGTGAAGATTCCGCCCGCGCCCCGCGTCATCATGCCAGACGTATTGTGCCTCAATTAGTTGGTTCATTTTACTTCAGGCGAAGGGTAATCACTTCGTAGGGTTGAAATTCCAGCGTCATCGTTTTTTTGCTGCACGCGGGTGTGGCGCCTTCAGCTGGTTCTTCCGCAAGATTCACACGGCTGGCTTTTGACCAGCGCAGGCCGCAACGCAGGTGCAGAAAGGCTTTTTCGCCGCCGGGGTTGAAGGCGCGCACAATCAGCCCCTTGCCATCGGCGGCGCGCTTGAAACAGGTGACCACCGGTGCGCCGTCCGCCTGCAGTAGTTTGCTCGGAAGATTCAGATCCAAACCGGCGCTGAGGCACCCTTCTGCGGTCACTGGCACGATGTAGGCGCTGGCGCGATCCATGGTCTCGCGCAGAGATGCGCTCGGTGTGAGCGCAAATTCGGCCGTTTGTATGCCTAGACTTTTTGCGTGCTCGACCGGATAGTTGCACCCGGCGGCCGGGCCGATGGTTTCCACTGAACGAAAGAGCGTGAGCAGCACTTCGCCGTCGGTTTCGTTGCCCAGCGCCTGATATTCGTACATTCCGCGGACCAGGATTCCCAACCCGGCTTCTTCGCCCACGTGCAGGAAGTCCAGCAACGGACGGGATGGGTACTTGTCGTTCGGTCGGGTCCAGGCACGTGTCATCACCGCAAAATGACCGCCTGCGGCCACGGGGGGGGTACCGTGGCATGGGAAACCGACCCGCAACCGGTGATTCAGCGCCCGGTTCACAACCTGCACGCGAACGTGGACCACCGGTGATCCAGCATACAGCGTGAAGGCGGTCATGATCCGGTGTGTCTCCGTTTCCGTGGCACGCCCTTGCGCCTGCGAGCGCACGGGGATGCGCAGGGTGGTGGTCACGCGCACGGTTGCAGAGAAATCGTCCATCTCATCTGCGGCGATTTCAGCTTGGCCTCCGCGCGTCTCCAGGGGTGTGTCGGGGGCCAGAGGCTGGTAGTCGTAGGTATCGCCGAGGTCGGCGAGGTTCTGATAATAGCCGAGGTGTGACCAATGACGGCCGGTGGCGCGTTCGCACAGTGTGACGCTACCGTCTGTGGCGAACAAAAGTTCGACGAGGTCGTTGCGTAGCCGGTTTGTGTGCGCCTCAAATTCCGGGTGCGCGTGTGTGGCCGCAGTCAATGGCGCGAGCTGAAGTGTTTGAAAGCCGGCAGCTTGGCCAAAGTCTGTGACGCCGCGAATCTCGAGCAGGCTGTAGCATTGGCGGTCGGCGCGGCCTGTGGCCGGCGTCTTGGATACCAGTTTGGGCAGGTCTTCGTTGACTTGGTAGTAGGATTCCAGGTCGGCCTGCTTGATGGCCAGGCGCTGTGCTGTGCCGATCTTTTTCCGGTCTGAGTTAAGCAAGTCGAAGCGTTCGTCCGCAAGTCGCGTCGGTACGCGCACGACGGCTTGAAAGGGGCTCACGCCACGGGCGACGGCCGGGTTGAACAGCACCACCACAGGCTTGGTCTCGGTATCGGCCGGCGGATGCGGCAGCAATTCGTGCATCAGGCGCTGGCGCAGGAGGGTGGACAGATCCTCCACGTTCCGGAAGCGCGCCAGGATGTCGTCGATCACGGCATCGCGGCTGCAGGCGCAGATCGAGTCGTGCGGATGGTTTTGGATCAGCAGGCGCCAGGCGTGGTCCAGATGGTGCTGCACCGGACGCTTCTGTTTTATTTCATAGACAGCGGCCAGCGGTTCGATCACCTGAGCCAGCATGATCTCGCAGGCGCGGTTGCGGCGTTTGATCTCGGCGTGGGTCGAGAGGACGCCGTTCAGGTCCATCCAATCCGGCGCTTCGCCGCGCATTTCACCGGTGGCGACCTGCAGCACTTGGCCGGTTTCACGGAGCCGCGCGGCGGCGTCTGCGGCGTAGCGCTCCGGAGTGGACGAAATAAAGTGCGCGGGCAGGTTCGAGTTCAAGGCCTGCAGGATACGGGACATGCCAGGGCGCAGTTCCATGTGATCCACGCCTACTGAGAAATAGTAGCAATCCACGGGGCTGACCGTCTGCTCGCTCTTCAACACGTTGGTAGCGGCAATCGTGGCCGCCACGGGATCGGCGGGCGCATCGTCCAGGTTGCGCCAGATGTCCGGGTAGGCGATCCCGAGGGCGCCGGCATAGCCACGGTTCAGCGCCAGAACTTCGCTGCCATCGTGCCAGCGCCAGCGGAAGAGCAGGTCGCGGTTGGAGCCGTTGGCGCGCCCGCGTCCAAAATTCGCCGCGCGAATGCCAAAGCCGTTCAGCAGCAGCGGCAGCGTGGCGATGGAGCCAAAGGAGTCCGGCACATAACCTTCCATCATGGGACCGCCGAAGGCCGCCGCATCCCGGAAGCCAAGTTGCAGGTTGCGGATAGTGGCCTCTGGCCCTTCGAGAAACTGGTCGGCCAGCACATACCACGGCCCGAAGAGGATGCGGCCTGCACGTGACAGGCGTTGGAGGCGTGCACGCTGATCGGGCCGCACTGCCAGGTAGTCTTCCAACACGATGGTCTGGCCGTCCATGACAAAGCGGATTTCGGGCTCTGCGCGGAGGATTTCGATGACCCGGTCGAGCAGGTTTACGAGACGAAAGCGGTACTGCTCAAACGTCTGAACCCACTCCCGGTCCCAGTGGGTCGTGAAAACGACATGAACAGTTGGCTGGTGTGGTCTTGTCATAATCTTTCAAAAAGAGTTGTGGTTTTTGCTGTTGAATGCTCTTTCAATGTTCGCCGGAATCATCCAGATACGGATGGTTGTCCGCAAAGACCGGCATCCCGGGCAGGGCGCTCCAGCGGCAGTCTTTTACCGCAAGGCCTTCGATGCGGGTCGCGTCGAGCGGGGCCAGGGGACCGGCGGTGATCGCGCTCGCCGGGTTCAGGGTTGGGCGGAGGTCGCGGTTGCCGCCCATGCGCAGGCTCAAGGCACCCGGGCACAGGCGCATGCTGACGCGCTCCAGGCGCACGTCGCGGATCAGGCCCGGTCGCTCGGCCCACAGGAGGATGCCGTCCTCGCCCTCAGCGTCGATGTCGCGGAAACTCACGTTCTGGATCTTCCCAGGGGCAATGCCGCTCTCGTAATCAGCGGCGCTCATATGGATGGTCTCGCCGTGGCCCCACCAGGGACCGTTCTCATAGCGGGTGCCGATCCGGATCCGCTCGAAGGAGAGGTCGGCCAATGCACCCTGGTTGCGGCTCTGGATGCAGATGCCGCGATTGGAGTCGTGGATCAACACGTCGTGGACGCTGACACGGCGGACGTCGTTTTGGCCATAGCCGATCCGGATTCCGCTTGAGCGGCTGGCGAGGCGGCAGCGGGCGATCTCGATGTCCTCGCCAACGCCGTCGCGATCCTCCAGACCCAGGTTGATGTTAGGTTCCAGTGGCATGCTGCGGAAGCCGGTAACCGCGATGGCGTCGTCGCCGGTCGAGATCACGCAGTCGAGGATGCGCGTCCGTCGGCAGGTGGTCAGGTGGATACCGTCGTTGTTGGGGTGGCAGCGGTCGTTGTCGATATGCAGGCGCTGGATCAGCGCGTTCTCGCAGTCGGCCAGATGGATTGTCCAGTAGGCTGCACCTCGCACCGCAAAGTCGGCCAGCACCAGGTTGCGGCAGGCGGCGAACACCAGGAGGTTGCCCGGCCGCTCGAAAGTATGGACCGGCCCGTTGGCGCAGCGGGTGGCTGGGTCGATGAAGTCGTGCCCCTGGCGCGTACGGCTCAGGTCGTAGTCGATGAAATCATGGGGCCGGGCTGGGTCGAAGAAAGCTTCGCCGGCGCCGTCGATCAGCCCCGGCCCCTCGATCCGCAGGTCGTTCGCCTCGCGGGCGTAGAGCAGCCCCGCGAGCTTCCCGTCTATCTGGTAGTCGGCCAGTCGGCCGGTGCCGCGCAGCACCGCGCCATCCATCAGGCACAGGGTAAGCCCGCTGCCCAGGCGTAAGGTCCCGCTACGGTAGGACCCGCGGGGAAGCAGGATGGTGCCGCCACCGGCCGCCACGATCCGGTCAATCAAAGTTTGGAAGACTTTGGTGTTGCAAGTGCGGTCATCTCCAATGACGCCGTGTTCGGTTGCGAGATAGATGCTCATGGTGTTTATTAAACACACGTTCCTTATTTTTGAATCACATAATAAAGGCAATTTGGCAACAGTTCAATCGTGAGTGTGTCGCCGGATCCGGTGGGCAGATCCCTGGTCTTGTGGCCATTGATGTCCAGGGCTGCGACCTTGAACTTGCCGGCGTCGGCGCGCATGAGGGTGATGCTGCCGCTGAAGTTGCGTACGCAGATGGGCGGCACACCGTTGGAGACGACCTGCAGGCAGTCGATCTCAGGTTGGCCCTTTGCAAACGCATGCTTAATAGGCGCGGTCGTGTAGCCGTACTGTTGCTCCTCGGTCATGACCTGGACAAGGATTTTGGCGGAGCTTTTCAGCGGCTTGCCGTCGAGGGAGACCACCAACACCGTGCCATATTCGTTCTGCATGGCGATGCTGACATCTGCCAGCGCGAGGGTTCCGGCGGCTTGCAGGAATCCGGTGGCCCCCTGCGCACAGGGGGCATTGACGGTACAAAGCCCTTTACCGTAATCGAGCATCATTTCACCGGTCACGCTGCGCACCACCTGCGCCTTCCGGTCGATATGCTTGTTCAGATCAGGCAGGATGTAGGAAGCACCGGGATTTTCAGCGATCGTCCGCTGAACCCGCCCCACGTAGTAGGCCAGTCCGTCAGCCTGGGCCAGTTCGATCTTGACCGGATCCGTCTCGGCGGACGCAACCGTTTTCCCTGATGCGGCCTCGGCCTTGGCATTGAAGTCCACCGATCCGCGGAACTGAGGGACAAAGGTGGCACCTTTCAAGGCATAGAGGTCTTTGAGCGCCAGTGCATCGTTAATTACCACCGGTGCTTCCTTGACGTATTCGTTGCGATAGATGAGCGCGGCGGCGGGGTGCTGGCCCATCACCACCGGGACCTGCATGGGCCAGCGCCGCACATATTTGTTGATCCAGTCTCCCTCGAGAGCAAACAAACACCATCCGCCCATGCCCTGAAGTGATCCGTAACAGGCTTCCATGAAGGGTTCTTCGGCGCGGAAGCGGTTGGGCAGGCACCAGTCGCCTTCCGTCATGAGATGCGGTCGCCCGGCAACCCGCTTGTGCATGATGACGCCCTGAAGCGGATTCTTCAGCAGCGACAGGTCGGTATAGATATCCTTCGGCGTCACGCGGGATCCCGTGGTGGACAGACCGGCGAAGTAGCAGTTCCAGGCTGTGGCGTCACCTGCCATGTTCGCGTATTGATCCAGAGGGTCCAGGTTGCGTGTGTCCGCACCCTGCCAGTTGCTGCCGATGACGATGCCGTCATAGCCCAGTTCCTTCTGGAGCCAGGTCTTCAGGTCCGCAGTCCATTTGCGCTGGACGTACGTCATGAACTCCACCTGGTCGGCGGCCCGTTGCGGATTGCGTTGTGCCAAGGCCCAGTCGGCGCAGCCCAGCAGATACCCCGGATACATGGCGACGCGCTGCTTGTCGAAGTTGTCCCCCTTGGGCCACTGCCCGGGACCCCAGGCGGCTGTCGCTTTCTCCAGGGAGCCGTACTTAGCCTGCAGCCAAGCATGAAAATCGTGCTCCGCCCGATCCCAGGCCTCCGGCCAAAGCGACTGGCGGGGCTTGAACGTGTGCCAGAAGATGCTGTCTTCATCGATCAATTCC
Source organism: bacterium (assembly GCA_037128595.1). Taxonomy (NCBI): domain Bacteria; species bacterium. Next base: position 39,202 of record JBAXWB010000019.1, on the reverse strand, counting down.
ACTGCCATCACCGCCGGGTCCTTGGCCAGCGACAGGCCCGTGTACGGATTCAAGGGCTTCAACAGCATCTCGGGCCATTTGAGGTAGAACTCCTTCATCATCACGTCATCGATGTAGAAGCAGAGCGGCTTGCCGTTCTGCGCCGTACACCACCAGTTCAACTCGGAGTAGATGCCCTGTTTCTTGAATGCGGCCACCAGGTAATGCATGTTCTCCACGCATTTCTTGGGGTCTTGCTGGAGCGGCCCGCCGGCGTGCAGACGAATCAGATTGATGCCCATTTTGGCAAACCGCCGCGCCATGTAATCGATATCCGCCTTGTCCATGCCGTTGATGTCACCAAGGGTCGCGCCCCAGAAGCGGACTTTTTTACCGGTCTTCTCAAAAACGAAGTCATCGCCCTTGGCCACGATCCGCCCTTGTGAGCCAGCTTCCTTCTCGTTGAGCGAGCGCAGATCCATGAGCGAGGAGAGGAAGTCGTCACGATCCGGTTCAAAGGGGAACCACCCTTGCGCGGCCCGGTTGAACTTTAAATCCGGTTTCTCCGTCCTGAAAGGGATGTCCTGGAACTTGTTCAATAGCCAGCAGTCGAAGGCCACCTTGCCGGCCTCCGGGGACATCTTTACCTCCAGGGTGTTCTTGCCGGCAGGAAGCTGGACCTTGCCGAGCGAGACCCAGGAGAAACCCCAACCCAAGGGCGGAATGTTGAGAATGTTGGGGACGAACTCCTTGTACTCGATGTACTTGAAATCCTTGGGAACGGACTGCCATTCGCCCGCATTCCAACGCCACTGGAAGGCGCCGCTCTTGACATGCATGCGCCCCCAGAAGTTGTACTCGCCGCCCGAGGTGACCTGCACCTCCCATGTGGCCGTGGCACCGGCACCTTTGTCCGTGAGCAGCCAGTCTCCGCCGGAGACCTGTTCGGCATCGGCTTTGGCCGGGTGGACGGCGCTAAGCGGGAAGGTGGTTTGCGCGGGGTTCTCCGCCTCCCACCAGGTGTAGTCGACCTTGGTAGTCATCCCGGTCTGCGCACGGGCAGACGTGAGGAATACGGATCCCGTCATCAGGCAGGTCAGCAAAAACGGCAACTTTAGCATTTTCATAGTGTTTTCTACTCCTTCTTCTTCATTAGATGTTCCTGGCCCGGCGGGAAGCCTCGCTCCACCTGGCTGAAAGTCTCTCGTTCGTTTCAGGTCAGCATCCGTGGCTATTTCCCCTGAGCTGGCAGCGCCCGCGCTGCGGTAATGGCCAGCACGGCGGCGCCGCCGAATTCGTTTTTATCCTTGGCATCGTAGGTCACATCGATGGACTGGATGGTCACGTCCGGTCGCGGGTTGTTCCACTGGAACTGGTAGACAACCGCCTGCTCGCCGGCGACCTTCGCGTTCGGGAAGGGTGCGGCCCAGACCACCGCCGCCTGGCTCAGGCTCTTGGGTTCCCTGGCAAACCAGTTGCCGACGCCCAGTCCCTGCAGGACCGGCACCTCGGCCGTCTGGCCGTCGGCATAATGGATCACATACTTGAAGAGCACCGGATGTTGGGGGCGTTCGCGTGAATTCCATTCGGTCTGGCCCTGGAATGTATGCAGGAAGAACAGGGCGTCTGCCTTCTTGCCGACTGGGATCCCCTCGACCTTGTCCGGCATCTGCTCGCGGGCATATTTCGTGGCCAGCATGATGCAGCCCGGTGCGGGCGAGGTCTTGAAATCACGGATCTGGTAACGCACCCCTTCGAAGACCTGTTCGCCGACTGGCAGGTGGGAGAGGTTGTGCTCCTCGTTGAACCAACCGTGGCCGGAGGTCAGATACTGGTTGCACTTGTTCTCCAGCGGGATCGGATCATATTCCAGCCCCGCACCGGCAACCACCGTCGGCCCGCCGGCATAGATCGCGCCGAGGTTGCGCAGGATGGTGGCGACGATGTTCTTCTTCTTCTCGGCATTCACCGGCAGTTTCTCGCGCTCGGGGATGTTGAGCTGGCAGAGCACTATGCCGCCTTTGCCAATGGGGTACCGGACCAGTCCACCGATGTTCAGCATCGGTTTGACCTTCTGATAGAAGTCCGCCGGTCGTTTGACCTTGATCCAGATGTTGTCGATGCCGAGTACGTCTAGTTTGCCGGTCTTTTCCCACTGTGCGAGCTCGATCGTGAGCTTGCGGCATTCCCGTGGCGGGTTCACCGCGAGATCGTGGCGCTCACTGCCGGCCTTGAAGCTCAGCGAGACCGGCGTCGGGTCGTCGTCAAAGAGCAGGTTCACCTGTGTCAACTGGTGATAACTGGCATTGGGCTGGATGGAGAACTGCTCGATGGTTTCTTTCCGTGGCAACTCGATGGTCCACGAGGTTGGTTCGCCTTTGAAGAGCAGGATTGAGAAACTGTACTGCCACCAATCCGAGACGCCGAATCCGTTCACCATATTGCGCGGATAGTGGTCGTTCCGGGGTTTGGCGCCGGGCTGCTTGAAGTATTCGCCTGCCGGCCAGGTGGCGAAGGGGGACACGTCGTCGGTGTCCACGATATAGGTGAACACGTCGTCGGCCGCGAAGGTGTCGCCTTTGTTGGCGCCCACGCCCTGGCCGGAACCCATGACCACATCGCGGGTGGAGAGACCGGCGGTTAGCGGATCGGAGACCGGGGCGAGTGCTACCTTCTCAAGTTCAAATGGGCGAATCAGGTGATCGACCCCGACAAGGCGGTTGAAGTCGGCCAGTCCTTCGGGTGTGAGCCCCCAGAGGAAGATCCAGTTGCCTTTTTCGGCAAAGGCGCGTACCTGCTCGACCGACCCGGCCAGCGCCTTGAGGTTTTTGGCGTTGGCATCGGCGATGACGATGTTGTGCTTGCCAGAGACTATCTCGGCGAGCGTGTCTTTAACCGGTGCAAATGCCAGGCCGGAGCCGGAGAGCAACTGGCCGCGCACGCTGTCGGGTGGGATGGCCACGGCGCTGCTCCGGCGCTGCGGAGCATAGGCCGCGGCGTAGGCGAGCAGGTTGTCGAAGAGCCGCTGCGCCACGGGATCGAAGCCCAGTTTCTCGCCGACCACCAACTGGCAGAACAGCATCACGCTCTCGCCGGTGGTGCATTCGGCCAGGGCGCTGCACCCCAGTTCCGTGTCGCACTGGATCAGCGAGCGGGTGCCGGTCGTGGCCTTGCGGTAGGGGTTCTTGTAGACGATGTGGTCCTTGGACCAGGTGAAGAAATCGGGCTGGTCAAGTCCGGCGCTGACTGGATGCTCCAGGTTCTGCAGGAAGGCGATGCGGCCCTTGATATTGCGGGCGACTTCGAAATCCGCCGGCACGGCCTGATAGTGGAGGGGGAATTCCTGCTCGAGCACCACGAGGCGTGTGCCGCGGGTGGCCAGCGCCAGCCACTGGGGCGAGGTGGAAAGGATTTCATTGGTGATGGCGTCCTTGCCGACGATGAGCACCTTGGCACTGGCCGGAACCTTGGCCAAACCATCGGTCTCGTTGAAGTCGATGCCGCGCGCTTTCAGGCGCGCCTTGACCGTGCCGACCGGATCCCAGACCCAGAGTTGGCCGGCTTTCAACTTCGGCTTGGCGCCCGCGTCGGACGGCAGGATCCAGAGCAATTTCTCGTCACGCCAGATCTCCTGTCCCTTCCGGGAGCAGGCGAGGATGAACTGGCCGGCGGTGCGGTTGGAGACTTTCGGCATCTGAAGCGTGATGGTCAATTCCTGCCCCAGGCCCGGTGCCACCTTGCAGGTTTCCTGTCCATGTTGCAGAACCTTGCTGTTGATCACGAACTGCCAGTTCAGGTCGATGGGGTCGTCATAGCGGGTGCTGTTGATGACTTTCAGGGTGCGTTCGACGGAGCTGCCGCCGCCGAAGCTCCAGTTCCACTGGCGGCAGAGTGCGACGACCGGCTTCCAGGCCTTGTAATATTCAGCCGTTTCCGGCATCACGCCCCAGTACTGCGGCGAACACCAACCGGACCAGCGGTACCCCTCGCACATCATGCGCAGAAACTTGGCGATGCCGGGGTCGGCTTCGGTCCAGCCGGAGAAGGCGCCTTCGCCCGCGATGCCGGCGAACGCCGAGGGCGCGCAGCCGCGCCAGTAGAGTCCTTCGCCAAGAATGTAAGGACAATCCTCGCGCATTTTCCATGGGGTTCGGACGTTTTCAATCTGCAGCAAATGCTCGTAGGTGTAGGCCTCGTCGGGATAATCACGAAAGTCGGTCTCGTTGTAGTGGCCACCGTTGACCGGCAGCGACTGGTCATACAGGGCATCGCCGCCGTCCACCATGGCCGGCCTGGTCGGGTCGAGCGCCATGACCATCTCAGCGCCCTTGCGGATCTCAGGCTCCACAACCTTGGAGTCGCCGCGCAGGCGGGAGTTGATGAAGGTGATCTCATCCTCGATCGACCAGATGAAGATGGAGGGGTGATTGCGTAGCGAACGGATCCACGGTTGCATCTGGCGCCGCCAGTTGTCGAAGAGAGGCTTCCGAGCCACATGGATTTCCTTGCCTGCTGCGTCTTTGATCTGATCGACGAGGCGGAAGGAGCCGAAGTCGCCGATAAAAATGCCCGAGGCGCGGGTCGGCATGCCGATGCGGTCAAAGAAATCGTAGGATTCCTGGTCCGTCATGCCGCCCCAACTGGTCATGTGCTGCGGTTCGCGGCGGATCATGGTCTGGCCGGTGCGGCGCCAGGTTGCGGCGACTTCAGCGAGTTGCGCCTCGGTTGCATGTCCGGGTACGCCGTTGTGGTAGGTCATGTCCGCCCACCCCTGCCAGGGGATGCCATTGAGCTTGAACGAGCGACCGCTCCACTCCCATTCGCGGAAACCGAACTTGGTGCGCTTCACGTCCAGCATCTTGTTACCTTGCTTGAGAGTGGTGACGACGATGTACTGCTGCGGATCATCCGGCCACCAGAGTTTGGGGTTGGTCCACGATTCGTGGAGATCCAGCACGAGTTCCTGTCCAGCCGCCAAATCGACCTCTTTGGCGGCGAACACCTTCTCTGCCGGTCCGCCGGACAGCGGTTCCACGGCGTTCTCCACGGACAGTTTCGCCGCCTTGTCGGTGGCATTGCGCAAGGTGATTTCGAGCCCGAGTTCTTTCTTTCTTAGCGAGGGTTTGGCAAACACGTCAGTGGTGTAGGCCGAACCGCAGGCGGTCAGGATGGGCGGGAAGAGCAGTCCGGCGTCGGTCTTGAGTCCGACAGGGAAGTCGTAGCCAAAGGTGAACCGCTGGTTGTCGCGCATCGCCCCCAGCGGGACCGCGAACCCCTGCGGGGTCATGGTGTCGCTGGCGTAGTAGAAGTCCTTGACCACCACTGCGATTTCGTTGACTGTCCCTGGTTTCAGCGCCTTCGTGACATCGAAACTGCTGGGTGCAAAAGCGGTGCTCTCAAACCCGCAGAACTGGCCATTGATAAAGACGCTCACGGAAAAACTGTAGAGCGGCAGTTCGAGTACGAAGGCACGGCCAGACAAATCAGCCGGCACATTGACCTTGGTTCGGCAGATGAAGCGGTGGGCGAAGACCTGGTCTGGTCGCGCCAAGTTGCGATCCGAAGGTACGCGTATCGATGACCAGTTCAGTTCGGTATCCGGCGGCAGTGCATTCACGGGGCCGGTGCGATCCTGGATTCCCAATTCGTCGTAGCGGGCCATCTGCCAGAAACCGGACAGCGTTACGCTGGCGCGCTGGCCCGCGATGGCGTCCGGTAACTCGAAGATCTGCGCGGCGGCTTGTTGATCCTTTTCGGTCTGCCAGGCCTCACCGGGGCGAGCCTTTCCGTTGGGGAGGAACGGGGCAGGGGAGATGCAGATCACGTCCGAGCCGTAGATCACGCGATCAGGTTGCTTCTTGCCTTCATTCGTTTTGTAGCAGCGCAGGATGCGGATTTCGAGCGTGTGCTTGCCGGCCGTGAGTGTGCTCGTTCCCATCTTGATCCATGAAACATCGCAAAACATCGCCAGTTCCATGTGGTCCTGGCCTGGCGCCTTGGCGCTGAGATCCTGCCACGTGCCCTGGTCTATGCGCCAGCGCAGTGGCGCCCGCGCGCCGGTGTAGCCGATGCGATTCCAGACCTCGTAGGTTCCGGCAGTGTTTACAGAAAAGTCGTAGGTCAACGGCAAACCGTCTTCCGGGATATTCTTCTCCATCTCCTCAGCGGACAGGATGATTGAAGCCCACCCTTCCTTGGAGAGGCTGGAACACTTCCACTCTTTACGTTCCAGTCCGGGACCGGCGCTGGTGAACTCCTCACCCTCAAGCCAGACCGCCCCGGTTACCGTCATCCCACGTGAAGGGATCAAACTGAGAATGGCCAGGGCCAGGAGTGATGCCAGTCGGTGTCGCCAGGTAGATAGTCTACGCATTTTCAGTTCTCGCTTTCATTATTGGTTTTCCAATATATCAATAAAACGTTGCCGTGTATCATCATTTTGGGTATAATTATTTGATGAAACGCGCAATACCTGAGAGTCTGGCGGTGGTTCCGCACCGTCGCGATTTTGCCGGGAGACGGCCGCGAGTGTCCCTGCTGCTGAATTCCGCTATGCCGGACTATGCGTCCCTGGTTCGCGGTTGTGTGGAAGCGGCGGAACAGACGGGACGGATCGAGGTGTTTTACAGAGGGTCATGGAGCGGCGACATCTCCAACGAAATCACCGCAGGGGGAGGGCGTGTTGCCGGTATCCTGTGTCGTGCAACTGCGCCCGAGCATATGGCCTATCTGCGCCGGTGCCACCGTCCCGTGGTGTTTGTGGAGCAGGATCACGTCGCCGGGTTTCCTTCCGTCCGTGCCGACAACGCCGCCATCGGCCGGATGGCCGCCGAGTTCCTGCTCGCCAAGGGCCACCGTCGTTTTGGATTCTTAGGAGTCGAGGGTTCGCTTTATTCCGACGAACGCGAACAAGCCTTCGCCGAGATCATCCACCGCTCGGGAAACGAATTGATTTCCTGCCATCTGCCATTCGGGAATGCCAACCGGGTGCAGACCCAAATGCCCATGGAACGATGGCTTTCCTCACTCCCCCGGCCCGTTGCCGTGCTTGCGGATATGACGACCCACGCACGTGAGATTGTCGCCTTGTGCGAGAGCTTCGGTTTCGCGGTGCCCGAAGAGGTGGCGGTTCTGTCCTGCGACAACGACGATCTGCTCTGCGCGACCATTCACCCGTCCATCTCCGGCATCGACCAGAACATGTGGCGGGTCGGTTACGAAGCGACGATGGTGATGATCCGCCTGCTCGCGGGTGAAACCATACCCCGCAAGCCGCTGTACATCCTGCCCTCAGGCGTGGTTGAACGTCAATCTACAGACTCTTTTGCGATCAGCGATCGACGTCTGGCCACCGCTCTGAATCGCATCCGCACGACCGCCGCAACGGGGAAGATCTCTATGGAAGAAGTTGCGCGTACGGCAGGACTGAGCCGCCGCGCGCTTCAATTGCGTTTTCGCACGGTGCTGGGCCGCACGGTACAGCAGGAAATAGTGCGCGTGCGCATTGATGCCGCCCGGCGCCTGTTGCTCTCCAGCCACCTTTCCATGTCCGAAGTGGCTGAACATTGCGGCTACGAAAGCGGCCCCGTGTTTACCCGGGCGTTCTACCGGGAAACGGGCGTGACCCCTTCGGCCTTCCGCCGGAAGGTCATCAGGTAACCGACATTTTTCTGATACTCCAGATAGGGGTAGGTGTGCGGCAATTGTTTGGCGATCTCGAAGCGGTGCGAGATCCCCTGCCTTCCAAGTTGTTCATGAAAGGCTGTCGCCGCTCCGGCCATCGGATCCAGTTCGCCAACCCACACGGCCATGGGCATGTTCCGCAGATGGTTGATCAGGTCTATCTGGCTGGTTTCGCTCCAGGGCCCGAACCCACTGGCCAGATTGAGGCCGGCAAAGACATCGGGATGCCTTCCGGCAAGGCCCATGACGCCACTGCATCCCATGGAAAAACCCGTCAGGTAGACCCGGTCAGGATCGATCTGGAAACGTTGCTTCACTCGGGCGATCGACTGCCACACGTCACTCTCACCGGCCCCGCGATACATGGAATTCCCCCGTGCCCACGGGGCCAGGACAAAGCCCCGGTGCGAGGGGGGGATGTTGGACGGATCAATGTCCACGGTCCGGAACAGCGTGTCTTCGCTGGAATTGTCAAACGTGGAGGTTAAACCGCCCAATGGGTTATCGTCGCCCATTCCATGCAGGTAGATCGTCAGGGGATACGTGCGGCCTTCCTGGTAATCGAACGGCATCTGCAACGAGTAGTACTGCAGCGTCCGGTCCACGTCGGATATAAAGGTGAACGCCAGCGGGATGCACTTGCGGATATGATCCTGCCAATCGACCGTTTCGAACGGAAGTTTCCGCAGGATCAGTTCCGCGTTATCGATGAATTCTCCTGCGCGTTCAGGATGGTCGGGTTTCTCCAGCGGCAGGCACCGATAGGATTCCTGGACTAGCGCAAGAGTTGCCTGCAGGTTGTCCCGGACGAGCGCGTTAGGCGCGCCAGCCAGGAGCTTTTCGATCCGGGCCTGGAGCCTTGACATCACAACGGCGGGCGTGGATAAGGCATAATGGGCAGTCACGCCGGGCGTGGCCGTGGCGGAAAGGGTGAGGTCCAGAGAGTCCGCACCCGGCCTGACCGCTGCCCCGTGTACGCGGATGGCAAAACGCTGAACGCTCCCGTCCCCCCTGAACGTTTTGGTGAGTTTCCGGCCGCCCAGTGACGCCTCGATGACCGCCTCACCCTCCGTGCGGAAGGCGATCGTCACCATGGCCGTATCGGTGTCCTGAACGAGGCGCGTTCGAAAGGGTGCCGTTGAGATAAATGGGTGCGCCGGCGCGGGTAGTGCAAAGACGTGGAGTTCCCGGGGTGTCCTGGCGTCGCCGGTAATCCGGCCCCAGGTCAGGTCTTTTTCCTCGTCATTCTTGTGGGCAATGCATACAGCCAGTCCGGCCGTGGGCGTTTGTCCGACGGCGGTTCCCACGGCCGAGTACGGAATCACGATTTCATAGGTAGTGGTCTTGTCGTCTTCATTGCGCAAGATGGATTTCAGGAAACGGGCGGAATCCGCTTTCTGTTCGACCGGGTTTCCATGTGAGACCCGGCATTCCGGCCCCTGAACGCCAAGTCCGAAGATGAAGACAGCGTCATCTGGCTCCAGAGGCTGCGGTTTGCCGGGGGGATCGTCGCCCCGTGCGTCGAGGCTGATATAGATACAGTCCCCGCGCCAGAGATTCCGTTCGTGGTAGGAGTTGGTCTGTTTATCGGCATGCACTACCACGTGGAAACGGAACGCTGTTGGTGAGGCGGCCGCCCAGAATGTGGCGCCGATGTTTCTGGATTGTGCTTCCCAAACCGGCCTGCCCTGCCACCACGAATCGTTCTGGTCATCCACCATTGGCAAAAGGGGCGGTGGCGGTGTCGGCGAGGGGAGCAGGAGTTGTTCGATGGTTAGATCTGTCACACCGGTTCCGGAAGGTGCGGCAACGGAGTGGAAGCCTACACCAATCATAACTGCCAGTAATCGAGCGAGGGCAGGACTTTTCATCGTAGTCACCAACTATCAGTGCGGAATGGTAAGGCCGGCAGTCCGGCGCCGTTTACCAGGTTGCAGCCTTCCGGATTATTGGCCCAGGCGTAGCGCACCGCTGCCGGGCGACTGATCTCGGGGTGCCAGACCACCAGTGTATCGCCTTCGATGGCCGCCATTGCCCATTGAAAATTGCGGTCAATGCCGGCAATGGCGATGTGCTGCAGTGGTTCACCATCGCGGGTCTTCAATCCGTCCGCATGCCGGAAGCGGATGCGCAGGCGATTGCCAGATTCAATGGTCATGCCAGCATAGAGTGGGCCGGATGGCATCCCGCCGCGCCCGTAGGTTTCCGCCAGGGCCCAGCGCGCCAGACGTTCGCCGACGCTGTGCTTGTCGCGGGGATGAATGTCATTGCCTTCGCCAACATCGATGGCCACCGCCATGCCGGTGGCCGGTTCGCACAGGGCCGCGGTTTGGGCTTCACGTAACAGGGCCCAGTCGCTGGGTCCCGGCTTATCCGTAACGCTGCCAAAGTTGGCCAGTTGAACCTGCAGGAACGGAACGTTGCCCTGTCCAAAAGCCCGGCGCCAGTCGCGGATCATCTGCGGCAGCAACTGGCGGTACACGCCTGCCTCGTGGGCGTTGCTTTCGCCCTGGTACCAGATGAAGCCGCGAATGCCGTAGGGGATCAGCGGCGCCAGACGGCTGTCGAACATGGTGTAGGGCGCGTTCGGATTGCCCGGCCCCAGTGGCAGATTGGGAACGGTCTGCACGCCCCAATCCTGTTCGCAGGCGTAGCGCCATTCGCCGTGCAGTGCCAGCGCGCCGCTGGCATGGTCCACCGGATGCAGACGCATCGTCTCGGCCGGACCAATAAGGCCGCCGTCATACAGATGCGACCGGGCGCGGACCGCGATGCACACCGCGCCCGATGCTCCGACCAGTCGCGACGGAATCCGGTAAACACGCGGCGTGTTCCATGTATTGGGCCCATCGGTCCACGTCAGGCCGCCCACGCGCTCGCCATTGACATACGTGTCGTCGTGCTTGTCCACCGCGCCCAGATGCAGTTCCAGGTCATGTCCACGCCAGCCTGCCGGCACCTGCACGGTCCGGCGAAACCAGTACACGCCGCTGCCCGGATGACCATCATCCTGCCAGTGCCCGGGAACGCGCATGGTTTCCCAAGCCTGATCTGCAAAGTCTGCCGCGGCCCACCCTTTGACCAGGCTGGCATTACCGGTGTCGAGGGCTGCCATGTAGCGCTCCCAATCAATGAGCGTGTTGAAATCCCGCCCATCACCGCAGGGCTCCACGCGATAGGCGTAGTTTTCATAACTGCGCACTTCATCCACTCCCAGCGCATCGCACATCAGCGCCTCGCGGCTCATCCAGGCCTGAACGCGGGTGCCACCCCAGGCGTTGCAAATCAACCCCACGGGCACACCCAATTCGCAGTGCAACCGGCGGCCGAACCAGCCGCCCACCGCCGAAAACGCGGCAAAGGACGCGTGTGTGGCGGGCGCCCACTTTCCATAAATCTCGGTCTGCGGGCCCTGGCATGCCTGTGTGCTGACAGTAAGCAGGCGGATCCGCGGCAGATCCGACTCGTGTGCTGGCGGCGCCTGCGGACTTTCTACAAGGGTATACCCCATGTTCGACTGCCCGGAGCAGATCCAGACCTCGCCAACGAGAATGTCAGCCAGGCGCGCCTCGCCGGACGCACTGCTGGCGAGCAGTTCGTAAGGCCCGCCCGCCTGCAGCGAAGGCAAACGGACCAGCCATCGCCCGTCAGGGGCAGCCATGACCTTAGCTTCGGAGTCGCCCAGTTGAACGACGACCTCCTCATTGGCGCCTGCCCATCCCCAGACCGGGATGGGTTGATCACGTTGCAGTACGGCATGGACCTGAAAAGGCGAAGCGAAACGCATGAGGAATCCTATTAACCGTTCCGCGCCGCGTCGATCAGGTCGGTCAGTTTGGCGAAGGCGAGGCACATGACCGTGTCGGCGGCACCGTAATAGAGTTTCACGGTGCCATCAGGCTCCACCACGTTGCCGGTAACGAAGACCACGTTCCCCACGTCGCCGATGCGTTCGTAGGGTTCCTGCGGGCCGAGGATATAGCCGCGGCTGCGGGCGATGACCTTGGAAGGGTCATCCAGATCCAGCAGCATGGCGCCGCAGCGGTAGACCAGTCCGTTACACCGTTCATAGACGCCGTGGTAGAGCAGCAACCAGCCCTCGGCGGTCTTGATCGGCACGGCCCCGGCACCCAGTTTGTGGCCGTCCCAACGTTCCGCGCGGGTCTCCGCGACCAGTTTGGCGTCGCCCCAGTGAATCATGTCAGGCGAGTAACTGAGCCACATGTCACCTTTGCCGCCCTGGCCGTGGGCCATGGTGGGACGGTCGAAGCGCGCATAACGGCCCTTGATCTTCTCGGGGAACAGGACGCCGTTGCGGTTATCCGGTTGGGAGACATAGCCGATGCGCTTGAAGTTCACGAAGTCGTCGGTCTGGACCATGCATACGCGCACACCCTTGGAGCCGTGGGCGGCGTAGGTGACGTAGAAGGTGCCTTCCAGCGGTGTGATGCGCGGATCGTAGCGCAGCAATTCGAAACGTTCCATTTCGTCCGAATCGGGAATCTGGACCGGTTGAGCCGCAATGTCGAAATGAATGCCATCCTTGCTGTACGCCATGCGGAAGTGTTGTGATCCATCCACATCCTCGATGCGCAGCATCATGATATACCGGTCTCCCTGCTTGATACAGCTGGAGTTGAACACCGAGTTGCTGCGACAGGGCAGGTCGCGGGGGGTGATGATGGGGTTGTGTTCGTAGCGCCGGACATATTCCTTTTTTTCGAAAATCATGATGTCTCCTTCTCGTTGTATTTCTGATGGTTTGACGATGAGCCGCCGTTTTTGGAGCAAATCACGCGACAAGTCAAGCGGTTTAGCAAAACGCCTCAGGTGGTTTCGCCGACCTTCAGGGTGAAGGGGATCGGGGGAGGGGTGGTGACGGGAGGGAGGGTCAACGATTCACTTAAGGCCTGGTAGGCTTTCTCGGCCAGCGTCTCGGCATCGAACAGGGCGGTCGTCACTTCCATCAGCCTTGCGGGCTCCTCGCCGTTGATACCGGCGATACGGATATCCTGTGGAATACGGAACCCCATCTGCGTCAGGCGTCGCATCAGTACCACCGCCGTGTCATCCACCACGCAGAGAATGCCGCCGTCACCTCCGGTGGCGAAGGTGCGCAGCAGGTTGTCGTTCACTTCCGCGAAGGGGGCGCAGGTCAGGTTCTGGGGGGGGCGGTGTTCACCCCACGCCTGCCGGGCGCCGTCCCAGCGCTGAAGGTGTCCGAGATGATCGGTATTGGCCTGGACGAAGAGCAGGCGTTGAACTCCCCGGCTGACGAGATGCTCCACCATCATCCGTCCGACGCCCTTGTTATCCATCGCCACCTGGAGACCGCGGTAGTCGGCGTAGGAGACGTGGTTAGGATCCAGCACTACGGACGGGGTATTACGCAGGCCGGCGTCCGACAGGGCGGCAAGAGGGACATCGCCCCAGACGAAGACGCCCTCGGGATGGGGTAGTGCCATGGGATCATGCGCGGCGAGGATCAGGTCCGAGGCCGAGAGGATGGTGAAGGCTTTCCCGCCGGCTGCCACCAGCGTGGCCAGTCGCTCGATGGTTCTCATGGCCACCTCGACCCGCAATGTGGCGAAGGTTCCCGGCAGAACCAGTCCCAGCGCGTGGGATTTCCCGGTGGCCAGTTGCTGAGCGGCGGCGTTGACCCGGTAACCGAGCCGTTGTGCCGAAGTCAGAACGCGGGCGCGGGTCTCCGCTGAGACCCTCAAGTGTCCTCGCAACGCCAGCGACACACTGGATTTGTCTAAATTCAACTCTTTTGCAATATCCGCCAATGTCACTCGCCGTTGTATCTTGAGGTCGCCTTTCTCTCTCTGAATTGCCTTCGCTTTCAAGTTTTCCTTTAAGTCAAGCGGTTGATATTGCGCGTTGACGAATGATTAACATAATGTTCGGATTCGTAACGATACCGTGTGTCTTTATAAGTCAACCGAATGACATATTCAAGCGTGTTTCAGTTTGGTGAATTTAGTCTGGCATAGTCGTGTGCCGTCTGGCGTCAACCGAAGGGCAACGTTTTGCGCGAAAGATCAAAAGAAAAGGCTTACAAGGATAAGACACGGTAAGGCCTATTTGATAAATTGGCATAGCATGAGATAAGACAAGTTGCAGGCGATAGTCATGAAGTTCAAAACGAGGGGGATGCATGGATCGTTCGAATGGAATTGCTTTGGATCAATCAGGAGACTCCAATATGGCTGCGATGACAAAGGTTGCGAGTGTGGGCTGGAGGAGGAGAGTTGCTGCGCGGTTGTTCGCAATCGGAGTATTGGCGGTTCTGCTGGCAGGTTCATCGCAGGCAGCGTTTATGCAAATCAGGTTTACCGGGTACAGCGGCCGTTCGGAGACGCTGACAAACTTCCCCGTGCTTCTCGTGCTCAGCAATAACTTTGGCAATAGCGGGTTCACGTTTGACGGCTTTCTGTCGCCGAACGGTTACGACCTGCGATTCGGCACGAACGCGTCAGACACGAGTCTCAGTTACGAGATCGAGCGGTGGAACACGAACGCCGGTCAGGCCTCCTACGTCTGGGTGCAGGTTCCAACCATGCCCGGCGACGGCTCCGGCTCCATCTGGGCTACATGGGGCAATGACAGCACCCAACTGGCCTGCACGACCAACGGCGCCACGTGGACCAATAACTTCAAGGGGGTCTGGCACTGCAGCAGCTACACGAACACCCTGAGCGCGCTCGATTCCGCGAGTACGAACAATGGCGTCCTGACTTCTATGAACGCCGCAAACTCCTGGACCAGCGGGACAATGGGCGGCGCGTTGAGTTTTACGGGCAGTCCCGCTTATGTCCGGGTGAACTCCACGTTGGGATTGGGGACATCGAACGCGACGCTCTCTTGTTGGGTCAATCTTCCGAATACGAATATGGGCGGCGCCTTTGTGCATGTCGGCGATACCACTGGGGGGTACGGGATCGGTGTTGGGGATAACGCCTCGGGTCATAGTTTTTGGGAGAACCCCGGCAATTATATCGCCGTTCTATTCGATGGTGTCAGTTGGTATTATTCCTCCACCAAGGTTCCTACAGGCGGTTGGCACCATGTGGTCTTGGTCGTGAGTGCTTCTGGTGAGGCCTCCGCTTTCCTGGATGGTGCTTCCGTATCTATTACCCCATCATTATCGGCGGCGGCGCCAAAGCCGGTTGCAGTTTTCAGCGGGATCGGCGGGTATAGCACAGCACGCTACGCCACGTGTGCCATTGACGATGTACAGGTTTCGGGTGCCGCCCGTTCGACGAACTGGATCTGGGCCAGTTACATGAATCAGGCCTCGAATGCCGCCTTCAATACCTACATTTTGAAGCCATACGTGGCGAACAGCGGGGTGATCTCGATTGCGCCGCATACGGTAGTGGTGTCGGGCTCGCTGGTTTCGACCGGTTCGGCTCCGGTGACCTCCTGGGGCTTGATCTATGGCACCAATGACCCGGGCCAGACCTTGAGCGGCTGGCTCGCTGGCAGACAGATCACTATTGGTTCGGCAAGTAGTGCGCCGATCATCAGCACCAACACGCTGGTAGGATTGCAGACTGGGACGACCTATTATTACCGTTACTGGGCCGCGAATTCCTTTGGCACCAGTTTGGCCGACCCGGCTGTGTCGTTTATTCCGGTGCAACAGTATTCCTATAGCATGCCGATTACATTCCGGGGATATACCAACCGGACGGAAACATTGACCAACTTCCCCGTCTTGGTCGTGTTGAGCAATAATGTCAACGGAAGTGGATTTTCGTTTACCAACTTTGTGTCTCCCAATGGATGGGATCTGCGCTTTCTTTCCACCGGTGACTTGACCAATACGGCTTACCTGAACTACGAGATTGAACGCTGGAATACGAACGACGGCCAGGCCTCCTATGTGTGGGTTCAGGCGCCGACGATACCCAGCAACGGGACTGGTGTCATCTGGGCCCGCTGGGGTGATCCAGCCAACAGCAGTCAGTTGGCCTGCACGACCAACGGGGCGGTCTGGACTAATGGCTTCAGGGGGGTCTGGCACTGCAGCAGTTATACGAACACCCTGAGCGCACTCGATTCCGCGAGTACGAACAATGGCGTCCTGACCAGCATGAACAGTTCGACTTCATGGACCAACGGGCAAATGGGCGGCGCATTGAATTTCACGGGTGCCACAGCCTGTGTGACGGTGAACTCTTTACTGGGATTAAGTACGAATAACGTGACGATTTCTTGCTGGGTCAATCTGGCGAGCGCGTCGTTGCATGGTCCGTTCGTGAATGTCGGTAATGGCACTGGTGGGGGCTATGGTATCGGTGTTGGAGACGGTTTAGGATGGGACAACGGCAACACCGGGAACGTATGTACCTTGCTTTACGAACATTCACGATGGATCACCAGCGGCAGGGTCATTGGTACGGGTTGGCACCACGTCACCTTGGAGGTGAGTGCTTTGGGTAATCCGATCGTGTTTCTGGATGGCGCGAAGTTGCCAGACCTTGCGACAGGTGCACCTGGTGTGCCCCAAACCTCCATCGCGATCGGTGGATATGGAGGTGGCCAGCGTTATCCCTCGTGTGTGATCGACGACGTGCAGATTTCGGGCGTGGTCCGCTCGACGAACTGGATATGGGCGGCCTATCTGAATGAGGCGTCAAATACAGTGTTTAGTGGCTTTGGCGGTGTAACGCAGACCATGACCATCATAGATCCTTTGTTTGAGGGGACGTTGTTGATGATCCAGTAAGGCGTTGCTGAAAAGGAAAACTCGGCAAAGGGAATGAGTTTTAGTGGAAAAATCAGGGGGAGGACACGAACATGAACGTACAGACAAGAGGGTTGGGAATGGGCTGGCAGAGTGGTGCTGTGACGCGGTTGCTCGCAATCGGAGTATTGGCGGTTCTGCTGGCAGGTTCATCGCAGGCAGCGTTTATGCAAATCAGGTTTACCGGGTACAGCGGCCGTTCGGAGACGCTGACAAACTTCCCCGTGCTTCTCGTGCTCAGCAATAACTTTGGCAATAGCGGGTTCACGTTTGACGGCTTTCTGTCGCCGAACGGTTACGACCTGCGATTCGGCACGAACGCGTCAGACACGAGTCTCAGTTACGAGATCGAGCGGTGGAACACGAACGCCGGTCAGGCCTCCTACGTCTGGGTGCAGGTTCCAACCATGCCCGGCGACGGCTCCGGCTCCATCTGGGCTACATGGGGCAATGACAGCACCCAACTGGCCTGCACGACCAACGGCGCCACGTGGACCAATAACTTCAAGGGGGTCTGGCACTGCAGCAGCTACACGAACACCCTGAGCGCGCTCGATTCCGCGAGTACGAACAATGGCGTCCTGACTTCTATGAACGCCGCAAACTCCTGGACCAGCGGGACAATGGGCGGCGCGTTGAGTTTTACGGGCAGTCCCGCTTATGTCCGGGTGAACTCCACGTTGGGATTGGGGACATCGAACGCGACGCTCTCTTGTTGGGTCAATCTTCCGAATACGAATATGGGCGGCGCCTTTGTGCATGTCGGCGATACCACTGGGGGGTACGGGATCGGTGTTGGGGATAACGCCTCGGGTCATAGTTTTTGGGAGAACCCCGGCAATTATATCGCCGTTCTATTCGATGGTGTCAGTTGGTATTATTCCTCCACCAAGGTTCCTACAGGCGGTTGGCACCATGTGGTCTTGGTCGTGAGTGCTTCTGGTGAGGCCTCCGCTTTCCTGGATGGTGCTTCCGTATCTATTACCCCATCATTATCGGCGGCGGCGCCAAAGCCGGTTGCAGTTTTCAGCGGGATCGGCGGGTATAGCACAGCACGCTACGCCACGTGTGCCATTGACGATGTACAGGTTTCGGGTGCCGCCCGTTCGACGAACTGGATCTGGGCCAGTTACATGAATCAGGCCTCGAATGCCGCCTTCAATACCTACATTTTGAAGCCATACGTGGCGAACAGCGGGGTGATCTCGATTGCGCCGCATACGGTAGTGGTGTCGGGCTCGCTGGTTTCGACCGGTTCGGCTCCGGTGACCTCCTGGGGCTTGATCTATGGCACCAATGACCCGGGCCAGACCTTGAGCGGCTGGCTCGCTGGCAGACAGATCACTATTGGTTCGGCAAGTAGTGCGCCGATCATCAGCACCAACACGCTGGTAGGATTGCAGACTGGGACGACCTATTATTACCGTTACTGGGCCGCGAATTCCTTTGGCACCAGTTTGGCCGACCCGGCTGTGTCGTTTATTCCGGTGCAACAGTATTCCTATAGCATGCCGATTACATTCCGGGGATATACCAACCGGACGGAAACATTGACCAACTTCCCCGTCTTGGTCGTGTTGAGCAATAATGTCAACGGAAGTGGATTTTCGTTTACCAACTTTGTGTCTCCCAATGGATGGGATCTGCGCTTTCTTTCCACCGGTGACTTGACCAATACGGCTTACCTGAACTACGAGATTGAACGCTGGAATACGAACGACGGCCAGGCCTCCTATGTGTGGGTTCAGGCGCCGACGATACCCAGCAACGGGACTGGTGTCATCTGGGCCCGCTGGGGTGATCCAGCCAACAGCAGTCAGTTGGCCTGCACGACCAACGGGGCGGTCTGGACTAATGGCTTCAGGGGGGTCTGGCACTGCAGCAGTTATACGAACACCCTGAGCGCACTCGATTCCGCGAGTACGAACAATGGCGTCCTGACCAGCATGAACAGTTCGACTTCATGGACCAACGGGCAAATGGGCGGCGCATTGAATTTCACGGGTGCCACAGCCTGTGTGACGGTGAACTCTTTACTGGGATTAAGTACGAATAACGTGACGATTTCTTGCTGGGTCAATCTGGCGAGCGCGTCGTTGCATGGTCCGTTCGTGAATGTCGGTAATGGCACTGGTGGGGGCTATGGTATCGGTGTTGGAGACGGTTTAGGATGGGACAACGGCAACACCGGGAACGTATGTACCTTGCTTTACGAACATTCACGATGGATCACCAGCGGCAGGGTCATTGGTACGGGTTGGCACCACGTCACCTTGGAGGTGAGTGCTTTGGGTAATCCGATCGTGTTTCTGGATGGCGCGAAGTTGCCAGACCTTGCGACAGGTGCACCTGGTGTGCCCCAAACCTCCATCGCGATCGGTGGATATGGAGGTGGCCAGCGTTATCCCTCGTGTGTGATCGACGACGTGCAGATTTCGGGCGTGGTCCGCTCGACGAACTGGATATGGGCGGCCTATCTGAATGAGGCGTCAAATACAGTGTTTAGTGGCTTTGGCGGTGTAACGCAGACCATGACAGTAACTGATTCGTTATTCACGGGGTCGATGTTGAAAATTCAGTAGTACGGTCCTAATCGATAGGAGGGGGGGATGATGCGTATTTTTATACATGGACTTGGAGCGATACTCGCATGGGTCATGTGTGTGGCGATGAGCGTTGCTTGTGCTAACGCGGCCACACTTCCCGTCACTGAAGGTTTTGAGAATTATGCGGATGGGACGCCTCTGACCAACCTTAGCGCCACAGGCTGGGGGGCATCGTCCCCCTCGGTGGTAATCCGAACCTTGACCGATGTGGCCGATGTCGTGCGAGGGACTAATGGAGTGTCCGTGCCGGGCGGCACTGTTTCCTCGAATCTGCTGACAGCGGTGACATTCTCCAATGTCTGGGTCGATCTCTACGTCAACACGTCCATGGGAGTGTCGGCGGCCTTGGCGACATCGCAATATGTGGATACGAATCTGGCCGTGGAAACCTTCCTGGATACCAACGGTTGTCCGGTGGTATGGAATTCGGTCAGCAATGCATGGGTCACCTATGCGCAGGATTATTGGCAGACCAACACAACAACGTTCACGTCCCAGTGGGAACGGCTCACCCTGTGCCAGAACTACTCGAACAAGACGGTCGCGGTCTTTATGAACCAGCACCTGTTAATAGCGGGACTGCCCTTCATCAATACGAATCTGACAAGTTATCAGCGCTTTGAGGCGGACGGAGGGATGTCCGGATCCTTGTATTTCGATCAAGTGTCGATCTCCTACACGGCCCCCACAAACTGGACAGCCGACTTGGACAATGACGGGATGTCGGATGCCCAGGAAATTCAGTTGTATGGGAACTTAACCGGCCGGCACCGTCCCATCATCACCCTGGTCGCTCCGACCAATGGCACCGTGACGCCCGTCGGCCCGTTCGACGTTATTCCGGGTGGCCAGACCAATTTCCTAATCACGGCTTCAAATGGTTATTACGTGGCGGATGTGCGGACCAACGGGCAGAGTGTGGGAAGTTTCACGGGACAATATACAGCCGGCGCAACCTACACGTGGACCAACATCAGTCCGGACGGACTCTCTGATGGGGTCTTTGCAGCGGTATTTGTGCGAAAACCGCAATTGACGCCGGCCTCCAGCGGCAGCGGTACCATTACGATCTCGACCAACGAGGTGTTTCCGGGTGGGCAGGTGAATGTAGCCATGACAGCCGGCGTGGCGTGGGCGGTGACCTCGGTGCTGACCAATAGCGGTACGGCGGCGACCTTCACGGGCCAACAGCGTACGGGATCCTACACGTTCTCCAACATTTGGACGGATACGACTGTGACCGCGGTTTTCACCCATACGGGATTGAGGTTTGTGCCCAGCGACTACCCGACAATCCAGGCCGCAGTGAGCGCGGCGCAGGCCGGTGACACGATCGTGGTTAGTTCCGGATTCTATACGAACGCTGTGACCTTCGGTTTGAATCTGACCGTACTCGCCACGAACACGACGATCCTGGGAGGCTTGACGGTGTCGGGTGGTGCGACGGGCACGTTGGCGGGGTGTCAGGGATTGACGATAACAGGCGGTGTGACGGTGGCCAGCAACGGGTTGCTCGTGGTGAATGGCGGTAGCAACGACATCGGGACGCTTACCGTTCAATCCGGCGGGACGGTGCAGGTATCCAATGTGACGGCGTTTGTGGCCGACGGTGCCACGTTCACCGGTACCGTTACGTTCACTTACGGCTGGGAGACGACGGTCGTGCCTCAGGTTCCGCCCTATGCCGACCCGTTCGAGCGCTATGCGATAGGGACGAAGATGAACCGCATGGGCTATTTCGGGTGGGCGGCCTCCTCCGATTCCGTCGTTGCGCAGACTAACCAGGCGCAGAACAACGTCGCCGTGGCGGTTTCGGCACAGTCCGTACTTTCCGGCACGATGGCGGCCTCTGCATCGTCCAACGTATGGCTTGAATTTTATTATCAGGACACCAACAGGATTTCGGTCGAGACGGCCGATAACCGCCAGGATAACAGCGTTGCCGTTGAACTGTTTGTCAACACCAATGGTTATGTGACTGTATTCAACCCGGACCTGGGAGGCTGGGACGTTTGTTCCAACGATGCGCAAGGGGTCGCCGTATCGAATCTGGCGAATAACGCCTGGATGCAGATTGCGGTCAATCAGAACTACAAGCGTGGGCGGGCCGCCTTGTTCCTGGATGGGCGCCTGCTGCGCCAGCAACTGAGGTTTATCAATACGAACCTGCTCAATAGCGGTCGTTTTGAACTGGACGCCGGGTCTGTCGGCCCGGCCTATGTGGACACTTACAGCGTGTGGACCAACGGGGCAGGGGTGGTGTCTCTTGATCTGGATAACGATGGGATTCCCGATGCTTTGGAGATTGACCAGAAAGGGTTCATTTACGATTCACCGTTGTTGATGGCTCCGACGGTGTCTTCTATCAGCACCAACGGGGCGACTCTGGCCTGCGTCGTCACCAACGGTGGTGGCCGCTTGGTTACCAGTTGGGGCACGGTGTGGGATGCGGTTGTGAACCCCACGGGCAATGTGGTCACGATTATGGGTTCGACCAACGCGCCGTTCAGTTTTACGACGAATGTGGTGGGCTTCAGTCCCGGCCAGCACTACTACTGCCGGGGTTGGGCCAGCAACTCTGTCGGTCTTGCGTATTCGACGAATAGTGAGTTTTACGCGGAACCGGTGCAGGCATCGGGAGTTGTCGTTTCAAGCTTATCGACCGGTTCGGTTTCGGTGTCCTGGACGGCTGACGCGAGCAGTACGGGGACGGTCGTGTTGATCAGGCAGGGCGGTGCGGTGGACGCTGCGCCGGTGGATGGCAGTAACTACACGGCGAACGCATCCTTCAGTGGTGGTTCTGTCCTCGGAACTTCGAATTATGTTGTGTATGCCGGAAGTGGCACGAATGTGATCGTGAATAACCTCATCCCTGGCGGCGCGATATATCAGGTGGCGGCATTCGCCTATGCAGGCGGCGGCAGTTTAATCCAGTACCGGACGAACAACCCGCCGACGGCGAGTCAGCGGACTTTCTATGTGCCGCCGGTGGTGGTGACGCCTACCGTGGCGGATGTCGGCATGACCACTGCGACACTGGGTGCGAGTGTGACCAATGGCGGTGGAGGCCCGATCACCAGTTGGGGCGTGGTGTGGGATACGGCTGTCAACCCCACGGGCAATGTGGTCACGATCCTTGGATCGACCAACGCACCATTCAGCTTTACGACGAATGTGGCGGGTTTCAGCCCTGGCCAGCACTACTACTACCGGGGCTGGGCCAGTAATAGTGACGCGTTTGCATATTCGGCGAACGGCGAATTCTACGCGGAACCACTGCAGGCAGTGAACCTGACGGATGCCAATGTGGCAAATGGTGCGTTCATGATCTCCTGGACGGCCGGCGTCTCCAGTACCGGAACGGTCGTGTTGATCAGGCAGGGCGGTGCGGTGGATGCAGCGCCGGTGGATGGTAGTAACTACACGGCGAACGCGTCCTTTGGTGGTGGTTCTGTCCTTGGAACTTCGAATTATGTCGTGTACGCCGGCAGTGGCACGAATGTGCTGGTGAATAGCCTCGTCTATGGCATGCCTTACCAGGTGACGGCGTTTGCTTATGCGGGAAGCGATGCGCTAGTTCAGTTTCGGACGAATAATCCCCCCACATGCCTGCTACAATGGGCTTCGAAAGGGTCGGTGTATACGATCCGCTAAACCTTGATGGCAGGCATATTCGTCACATACGAATTGAACACATCTTATTTCGGGAAGAATTTCGGGTAAGATTTTGTTGCGACCATAAGGATTAGAGTGAGTTGGAGATGTTTGAATGTTCGTGAATCATTGGAGGAGTGAATGAGGAAGATTGCGATTATTGGCGGCGGTAGCGCCAAGTTTGTCCGGGAACTGGTTGTTGATTTCTTTAGTTACGAGGAACTTCGCGAGCTCGAGATCTCGCTTATGGATATTGATGCGGAGCGGGTCGCCCGTTCGGAGCGGATGATCAACAAGATCATCCGGGATCGGAAACTGCCTTCACGCGTTTCCGCCACTACAGACCGGCGCCAGGCGCTGGAAGGGGCAGACTACGTGATCGTTACGATCATGGTGGGCGGGCTCAAGCACTATCAGTCTGATGTGGCCATACCGGCCAAATACGGCGTGTTGCAGACGGTCAGTGATACGATCGGCCCCGGCGGTGTCTTCCGCTGTGTACGCACGGCTCCGGTGTTGCGAGGTCTTGCCAGCGACCTGCGGGAGGTGGCTCCGTGCGCTTGGCTTCTCAACTACGCCAACCCCATGGCCATGAACTTGTGGACGCTTCTGGATTCCGGTCATGAACGTTCCGTGGGTCTGTGTCACAGTATCCAGAATACGTACCCGCAGATCGCCAGGTGGATTGGTATTCCTCCCGATGAGGTGCGTTACACCGCCGGCGGACTCAATCATGTGAACTTCTATCTTACACTCGAGCACAAAGGACGGAATATTTATCCGGACCTGTTGGCAGCCAAGGATCGCGTGGTGACAGCCGAGCCCTGGGAGCGTCCCCGCTTCGAGCTGTTAGAGGCGATCGGTTATTTCCCGGCCGAGGGGCCGCAACATCAGACCGAATACTATCCCTGGTTCCGCAAGGACGAGACCGTCGCGAAGCAATATGCCTGTGAAACCTACTGGGGCTATGATCGCGATTCTGCCAACTACAAGGCCAGGGTTTCTGAAGTGGACCGCCAGATTACCGGAAAAGAGCCGATTGTCTACGAACGCAGTAACGAGTATGGGGCGCGCATCCTGCACTCTCTGGAAACAGGCCGGCCGCGGGTTTTTTATGGGAATATCCGCAATCATGGACTCATTGAAAATCTTCCTCCGCAGGCGGTGGTGGAAACGCCGTGCCTGGCGGATGCCAACGGGATCACTCCCTGTCGTGTGGGTCAGCTCCCGGCTGCATTAGCCGCTCTCATGACGCCGCACGTCGCGGTGCATGGGATGGCCGTAGAGGGGGCGTTGACGAAGAGCCGGCGCCTCGTCAGGCAGGCGATTCAGGCCGATCCCCTCACCGGTGCCATCCTGACTCTGCCGCAGATCCGGGCGATGACGGATGAGTTGTTCCTGGAAAACGCAGAGTACACGTCAGATTGGGCTACAGACTAAGAAGTTTTGCCTCTCAATTTCTTTCCACCACGACCTGATGGGCTTTGCGGAATGAATAGGGGATCTCAGTCTGGCCGTCGAATTGCCGGGCTTGGCCGTCTGCTTCCAGCAGGCGGATGCCTTTGAGGTCGCGACTTATGCGCAGGGGCATCACCACGTCTCGTGAGGGCACGATCTCTACGCGAAAACCGCCTGCCCGCCATTCGCCGGAGACTGCGAGGCCGCCGTCGGTGCGGAGTCCATGGAAAAAGAAAGATTTATCCTCCCATTCCGGCAGGATTGCGGCGAACAGGTCAAGCGTCCCGCGGCAGTATTGCACCACACAGTCTGTCAGGGCTTGCAGGTAGAGCCCGCTGGTTGTGAAGTAGTAAGCCTTCTTCATATGCCACGGCTCACGCATGCTCGATTCATAGAACTGGATCCAGTACGGGTCCGCGAAACGTGCGGGTTGCACCATTGAGAGGTCACGTGCCACCTCGCGGCCTGACCGCATACGTGCCGAGGCGAGGGTGAACTCCCCAAAGGTCCAACCATAGGAGATGGGGAGAAGCGCCTGATGCGTCAGGTCATAGCGGCGGGCCCAGGAAGTTTTTACCGGTGCATAACTGTCGATGATGTCCGGTAGAGGCAGGTAACAGATGGGATTTAATTGCACCGGATGCTTCTGCAGGCCTACTGGCCGGTCATCCTCCGCAAACGTCTTCAGTGTGCCATCCGGGCGTTCGAGTGAGGCAAGATCATAGCCGACTGTGAGTACCTCGGTCACACGGCCCTGAAGTTCGCCTTGGCGCCCGAGGATGCGGCAGACCTCTTGGTAGGCGCGCAGAGTGTAGAGCGCGGACCAGAAACAGCAGAGCGCATTTGATTTTTCGCCGGTCTCCGTGCTGGCCTCATCCTGGCTGCGCAGGTGCAGATGCTGGATTTGTGCCTTGCCGCCCGGCGGCAGAACGGTGAGTGACAGATAGAATCGCGCCACCTCCTCCAGGATGGGAAAATGTTTTGCCAGGAAGGCCCGGTCGCCGGTGATCTTGAAGCAGTTCCAGACCATGGCCGCCACATAGGCGGAGTTGTGGAACTCGTAGGTGTCGGGGTTGGTGGGGCCGTCTTTCTCGAATCCGTCCCAGTCCTCGAATGGAGGGATCCAAGGGTAGAAGGCGCCCTCGCGCTCCGCGATCCGCCGGGTATAGCGCTTGACCGCCTCCAGGTTGTCGAGCCAGTTGGGAAGTTGTGCCAAGGCGCGCTCGATGTGACCAAGTCGTGCCAGATTCTCGGTGACGTAATACATGTCCTGCGGGAAACCGTGCTTCCAGATGTTATTATTGAGTCCCGTCGGCTCCATGATATGGGTAGGCAACGGCGAGACGGCTGAGGCCAGGTAGTAGGCGGAACGTGTCCATACCTTGGCGGCAGGACCCTGTGGGAGGAAAAGACCACTGCGTTCCCAGAAGGCGGCGGCGGCAGCGAGATGGTCCTGACGGAAGCGTGGTGAGGGTTTGGGCAGTGCCTTCACGGCGGCGTCGCGTTGGGCGCCGAGTTCGGGGTCGAGGATGAGCACGCGCAGCGCGCTATTGCCCTCCGGCACGATAAAGACGAGTTCATTGCCCTCGCACTGGAGGGTGAGGTTCACGCCAGCGATCAGAAACTCAGTTGTTTTGCAGTTGGTGATGGAACGTACGAGCCAGCCCTGTTTAGCCTCCTCGATTTCCACCTGAAGGGTATCCATGAGACCCTGCTTCCAGCGGCAACTTGTGTTCTCGGCCTGCAGCAAGTCAAAGCGCATGCGGACGGTCAGCGCGTCGCGGGGTGTGATGCCGGTGCAGGTGAAGGCCGTCTCGAAAAGTTCCGGCAGGGCCATGCTTGCAAAGGAACGCGTCCGGTAGGTAGCGGTGTCCACGGTCCAATCGGTGGTGAGCGTCATGGCGTAGAGGTCAAGGACCTGGCGGTAGCGTGAGAGGTCGCCCAGCCAGAGGCCGCGTCCGTCTGCGCGTCCGGGTGACATGGCGAGGAGAGCCGCCTGATTGTGCCCCCCATTGGAATAGCGGTAGTAATGGTTTACATACCCGATATGCCGGCGTCCATGATCGTAGTCGAAGTTGGGTTTGGAGGGAAAGCCGAACTCATCAAAAGAGCCACCCACCCAGCCGTTGGCAACGTAGGGCGGGATGAACTCATGGCCGGTCTGGAGTTCGTGGAGGTCATAAACAATATTGGCGCGGCGCACAGCTTTGGCAATCGTTTTGGCGCTGAACATGGTAAGCCTCTCAGGTTTTCGGTTACAATAAAGAATGTGAATATTATGGGTAAACCGTTGCCGTCAAGGCAAGGATTATGTCCCCGGCGGAAGGCGTTCGCATCATGGCTTTTGGCCTCTGCCGCACGAGGCGGCAGTAACGGACGATGGGCCGAAAAGGCCTGCGTTTAAGCCTCATCATGATCACGCGCGAGGAAACGAGGCGAGGGCGGCATCCAAAGTAATGCGCGATTCAACAAAAAAAATATCTAAGAGTGTGTCATTCTTCTCATTGGATATAGTAGCATGGGCGCATGAAACGTCAGAATAATGGAGTCGACAGGGAACATCATCTTCACCTTGCCGAGTCGCCGCTGAATGAGCCGATGACGCCCTTGAGCCGGGTAACGGTCACCGGTGGCTGCCTGTCAGGAACTTGGACTGTGCGCGACGGACAGGGTCGCGAATACATACGGCAAAAAGGAAAGACGCCGTTTCGTTTTACGGTCGGCGGGGCTCTGGGGCGTCATGAGGTACGGTTGCTGGATGAGGCGCAATGCGAACTGGCGGCGCTTTCCTTCCAGGTGGATTGCCGGACGGAATTAAAGGAATCGGATGGCATCTACCAACAACTTTTCGCGGATGCGCTCTGGACCATGCTCTGCTGGAGCGAGCCGCATTACCTGCGCCTTGGCAACCGCTTTTACAATTTTTTCAGTTTTTGCCTGCGGGACCATATTCATGTGATGAAGGGGTTGAAATATTTCTGTCCCGAGTTGAAGCCGGGGCTCGATCTCTTTGGCGACACCCAGCACACGAATGGCATGCTGGCGGATACCGTGAAACCCCTGGAACGCGTCGCCAGCTACTGGGACATCGTGTTTCTTCCCACGGGCTTCCGCTGGCAGGATCCGGCGCGCGATGTCTGCATGCAGCGCACCCCTGTGGAGAATGACTTGGAGTATATCTACGTGGAAGGCCTCTACTACATCTGGAAGGCGACAGGTGACGAGGCCTGGATGCGGGGGCGTCTGGATCAGGCCATCCGGGCGCTGAACTTTTCACGCCAATCGCCCTGCTACTGGTCGCGGAAATTCAAACTCCTCAAGCGTGGCTACACGATCGACACTTGGGACTTCCAGACCGAGGAAGACCTGGCCATCTCCGGCCACAACATGCTGATCGACCCGGAGAAGACGCGCTTTGGCATCATGCACGGCGACAACACCGGCTATGCCGCCGGCTGCCGCTATCTGGCCGAAATGCTGGAGCACGCCGGTCGCAACGCCGAGGCGCGGCAATGGCGGCGCACCGGCGACGCGATCCGGCAGCGGCTCGACCGGGTGGCGTGGAACGGCCGGTTTTACCGGCATCATGTGCCCGAGGATCCCCGGGTCAAACGCGACCTCGGCGTGGATGAAAGCAAGCAGATTTCTCTCTCCAACACCTACGCGCTCAACCGTGGCATCCCTCATGCGCAGTGCGTGGAGATCCTACGCACCTACCAGCACCTGCGGCGCGATCTACCCAAGGGGTCGCCGGGCGAATGGTACCTGATCTATCCTCCCTTCGAGCGTGGGTTCAAGCATGCCAACGACAAATGGGAGTACATGAACGGCGGCGTCTCCACGATCACGGCTGGTGAACTTGCGCATGGCGCATTTGAACATGGCTTTGAGAACTACGGTGCCGACATCCTGCGCCGCGTGGGAGGTCTGTGCGACAAGTTTGCCGACTGGCTGCCGCGCGCCCCCAATGGCGGCTCGGCCGTGACGGAGTGGAGCCGGCAGCGCATCCTCCCCTGCGTGCTGCGCGGTGCAGAATCAACGCCGCCCCGCCGCACCTTCCACACGCTTGATCTCACCACGGCGGCCAACGTGGACTTTTGCGGCAAAGGCGCCAAAAACGTACCGGGGTGGACTGGTGAAGGCCGGAATGACCTCGCGGAAATGCTGGTGGGTAGGCAGCGGTATGAGGACATCCCCTTTGTCTTGATCGATCCGCGCCAAAACCAGCGCCGGGCCTGCATCGGCCTTGCGCCGAAGGCTCCCTACCTGCCGGAGATCAAACTCCCGGTGAATCGCGTTGCGCAATCGCTCTATCTGCTGCACACCTACTCCAGTGCCGCCTTTCCGGCTGGAAGCATTACGATGCAGTACGCGGATGGGAGCGAACATCATGTCGCGGTGAAGGACAACATGGTGCGAAACTGGTGGACGCCGCCGGATTTCTTCCACCCTCATGCGCGCGTGGCGTGGCGCGGCAAGAACCGCGTCTGCCCCAATATCGCCGTCTTTACCTGCGGGATCTATAACCCGCACCCCGAAAAAATAATTGCCGGGATCAGGCTGGCCACCATGCCGGGGGCTGGAGAGTGGTTTGTGCTGGGGTTGACGCTGTGCGATGCGCCGGTCTACTTCCAGCCCAACCCGATCAGTTTTGGCATTCCAGACCACTGGGGCGCAGCCGCCGTGATGTATGCTTTGCTCGAGGGGCTTGCAGGCGTAAAGGACGAAGGCGTGGCCTTTGATCGTTTGCTGTTGGCGCCGCGCTGGGTAGCCGCCGGCGTGAAACGTGCCGAGGTTTGCGTGCGCTACCCCGCCTCAGAGGGGTATGCAAGCTACCGCTATCGTGGCAATGGTCGCTTGTTGACCTTGACCTTTACGAGCAGTGCGCCGACGACGCGGCTGGAAATTCTGTTGCCGGAGGCACGCCGGCCGCGCGGCCTCACCCTGGATGGGCGCCAGGTTGATTTCGAATACCGCCAAGTTGAGCGCAGCGGTTACGCCAGTGTGAACGTTAATGGGGTTGGTGTACATACCCTTCGCATCCGTGCATAAACGATGAAAACGACCTCTGACAGGATACCGGAATTCAAGGCGGGCAAGATGGGTGTTGCGATGCTGATTGTCGTGACCTCGTTGATAGCGGTTGCCGCCTTGATTGTCCTGTTGCTGCCACGCCGACCGACAGTCGAACCCCGGCAAACTCTGCTGGTCTACTGTGCGGCTGGGATTAAACCGCCGGTTGAGGCGGTGGCCCGTGAGTATGAGAAGGAATTCGGGGTCAGCATCCAATTGCAGTTTGGCGGATCGGGTACACTGCTCAGCAACCTCCGGGTTGCCCATGCCGGGGATCTTTTCATTGCGGGAGATGATAGTTACATCCGTGAAGGGCAGGCATTGGGCGTGATCGCCGAGGCGATTCCATTGGCGAAGGTGCATCCCGTTATCCTTGTGGGCGCTGGCAACCCGAAGCATATCCAGGCGGTTTCCGATCTGTTGCGCGAGGACGTAACTGTTTCTCTGGCCAATCCCGAGGCGGCGTCCATTGGCAGGATGACCCAGAAATTGATGGAGTCCGCAGGGATGTGGGCTGCGCTGAAGCCGCGCGCCAAAGTGTTTAAGCCTACAGTAAATGATGTGGCCAATGATGTCAAAATAGGTGCTGTGGATGCGGGCATTGTCTGGGACGCGACGGCCCGGCAGTATCCCAAACTTCAAATCATTGAAGCGTCGACCTTTACGGGGGCCTTTGAAACAGTCACGGTCGGAGTGGTCAAAGCCAGTCGGGCGCCGACCGAAGCGTTGAGGTTTGCCCGATATCTTGGAGCGCGTGACCGTGGATTGCCTATATTTGCTCAGAACCACTATGTGTCGCTTGACGGTGATGCCTGGGCCGTATCACCGGATGTGGTGTTCTTCAGTGGTGCCATGTTGCGTCCGGGTCTTGAAAAAACACTGAAGGAATTCGAGGCGCGCGAGGGCATTCGCATCACGACGGTGTACAACGGGTGCGGCGTTCTCTGTGCCCAAATGCGGGCGGGGGAGCGGCCTGATGCCTATTTTTCATGCGACACATCGTTCATGACAAGTGTCAAAGATCTCTATGTTGATCCCCGTGACGTGGTGGATAATGATCTTATGCTGATCGTCCCGAAGGGCAACCCGCTCAACATCCATACCCCGGCAGACCTGTTGCGTCCCGGGTTGCGTGTGGGGCTGCCACACCACGAGAAGTCGGCCATGGGCAATATTGCCTGGAAAATGCTTATGGCACTTGAGATTTACGATAAAATCGGGGCCAATATGAAAGTCGAGTCACCCACCGGAGACTTTCTTGTCAATCAGCTCCGCACCGGCTCTCTCGATGTGATCATTGCCTGCCGCAGCAATTTGGGGAGCGTGCATGAGTATCTTGATGGCGTGAAGATTGAGCACCCGATGGCCCATATGGTCCAACCTTATGCGGTCGGAAAAGACACCCGATACCCGCAATTGATGACACGCCTTCGTGATGTGATTGTCTCGGCTGAGTCCCGTCAGCGATTTGAGTCTGTCGGGTTTGGCTGGACTTACCGGAAGACTCCGGTTTCGTTACCCCGTTAATGGATGATGAAGGAATAACACGATGAATATGGAAGAACTGGAGCGAGGTATTCACAAGGGACTGGAAGTCTGGTCTCTTCAAAGCGTGAGCGATCTTGCGATTATGTTGTCATTTGTGATTCTCGCGCTGGTCGCGGGACGATCTTATCTGGACAGCATTCGCCGCCGTTTGACCCTGCGACTGGCCGCGGAAGCGTGGGAGACGGGAACCGATGTCCTCATTGATCTGTTGCTGGGGTTTGTCACATTGGTCGGGGTGTTCATCATTAATCCTGACATTATGGCCGATATCAAGATTGGTGTGCCCTGGGTGCCTCTGGCGATGGTGTTGATGGCCGTTGCCCTGGTGCTCCGTGTGTTTCACGGCGGGCGGATCGCAGGTTCACCTGCCTGGTGGAGTGTGCTGGGATTATTGGTCGTGGCCTGTGCGGCCAACTGGTTTGGGTTCACCTTCGTCATGGAAGCTGCCGGGGATGAATACTTGAAAGGACATGCGGATTCATTTTGGCCGATGCTTAAGAGTATGCGGTCGGATTTAAATCCTGACCTTGCCATGGTGACGTTCCAATGGGCGAATCCGGCATTGATGCTTGTATTTGTCTGGGCGTTAATCGTCGGTGCCATG
Source organism: bacterium (assembly GCA_037128595.1). Classification (NCBI taxonomy): domain Bacteria; species bacterium. The sequence continues at coordinate 7,842 of JBAXWB010000019.1, read as the reverse complement.
CGCTCAAGTCGGCATGGTCAGGAGAAAAACACTGGGCATGATTCCTAACGTCCAGTCGGGTGAACTATTGCAAATCGATCGAGGGCAATGTATTGCCTGTGCTGTTTGCGTGGATGTATGCCCCACAGTGGCGCTTAAGATGGACTCGGGAGACCTGTGCCCTACAGTTCGGGTCAACCTGTGTACCGGCTGCGCTTTGTGTGAAAAAGAGTGTCCTACTGCGGCTATTATTGTAAACCATGCGCGATGGAGTCAGACCCCGTGAATCATGTAGTTGGTGAGCCTCCATCGTTAAAAGTGCGTCCTGGCCCTGACTGGCCATTTCTACTGGGTCTTGCGTTACTCAGCAGCGTCTATATCGTGCTGATCGTGGCGATGCTGGTTGCAGACCTGTCGTTCACCACGCCGGGGCATCTACTGGCGGCATTGCGCAGCCCTGATATCCAATTTTCGATTCGGTTGAGCCTGATTTCCTGTACCTTGACCACGTTGTTGTCGCTTTGGGTTGCCGTGCCGACCGCCTATCTGATCTCGCGGTTTGATTTTCCGGGCAAGAATCTCATCAATGGTATCCTTGATATTCCCGTCGTGTTGCCGCCGCTGGTCATTGGACTCAGTCTGCTCATACTGTTCCAGACGCCTGTTGGCAAAGCCATTGAGCGCGTCGTGCCTTTTACCTACTCGACTGGAGGCGTGGTGCTGGCGCAATTCGCCGTTGCGTGCGCGTTTGCCGTGCGGACGATGCTCGTGACGTTTGGACAGATCGATACCCGCCGGGAGCAGGTGGCGTTGACCTTGGGGTGCAACCGTGCGGCAGCGTTCTGGTGGGTGGCCTTGCCGGAGGCTCGTAGGGGCGTGTTGGCCGCCGCCACGCTCGCGTGGGCGCGGGCACTCGGTGAATTTGGCCCGATACTCGTTTTTGCCGGCGCCACGCGGTTGCGCACGGAAGTTTTGCCCACCACGGTATTTCTGGAACTGAGCGTGGGCAACATCGAAGCGGCTGTCGCGGTATCGTTGTTGATGATCGGCATGGCGTTGGTGGTGTTAACACTGGCGCGCACGTTCGGGCTGCAGCAATCCATGGATCGCAGCCTGGCGGGTGGGGGACCTTTTTCATGATTTCAGTCGAACAACTTGCCGTTCAGCAGGGCTCGTTCACGTTACAAGATGTGACGTTTTCGGTGCCTACGGGCCGTTATGCCGTGCTGATGGGACGCACCGGAACCGGTAAAACCACCATTCTGGAGGCGATTGCCGGCCTTCGTCCTTTGCGTGCCGGACGCGTCAGACTGTGCGGTGTGGATGTCACCCGGGCCAGGCCGGCGGAGCGCAACATAGGGTATGTGCCCCAGGACGGGGCCCTGTTCTCCTGTATGACCGTGCGCGAACATCTGGCGTTCGCACTCGCCATCCGGCGCGAGCCAAAGGCCCGCATTGCGGCCCGGGTTCAGGAACTGGCTGAGTTGCTGAATATTGAGCCGCTGTTGCACCGCCTGCCGTTAGGCTTGAGCGGGGGGGAGCGCCAGCGCGTCGCGCTGGGGCGCGCGCTTTCATTCCGGCCCGGTATCCTGCTGCTCGATGAGCCGCTCTGCGCGGTGGATGAGGACACGCGTGACGACATGGTCGCACTGCTCCGACGCGTTCAGACGGACAGCGGTGCAACCGTGCTGCATATCACGCATAACCCGGTCGATGCCGTGCGGCTCGCCGACTTGGTGTTGCGGTTGGAGAACGGAACGGTGAAGGCATGAGTGAGGTATTTGGATTCAAACCAAGATAGGCCACAGTGATGAACACGATGAACCATGACAGAATAATCCGGGTTTTTTCCGCAAGGGCGTGCGCCGAACCACTCAGGGAAGCAGCGGTTCTCTTTGAGCAGAACACCGGCACACATGTGGAGATCAGCGTCTGCAACCGGCATTGCGCAAGTCCCGTGGCCGAAGAGGCGGTGGAGGGCGGCGGGCATGCTGATTTTCTCGTGGAAATTGCAGAGGAGGGAATTCACGATTTGGCGATCGCCGGTGCGGAATACCTGCTTGATGACGGGGAGGTGCGTGGCATCGTCAAAAAGGGAGAACGGCGCACCATCGCCTGCCGCGAATCAGCCATCGTGGTGCCAGCCGGTAACCCGGCCGGAATCACGACCCTCAAAGACATGGCGCGGCCAGGCGTCAAGGTGGCCATCTCGGTCATGGACTGCCTGAAGGGCCTGTGGGAGGATTTGAGTGGACGGGCCGGATTGATTGAGCCGATCCGCCGTAACATTACATTCAAGGCCAATGGGTGCGTGGCGATTGTTGAAGCTGTGGTCGAAGGCAAAATCGACTGTGCGTTTGGCTGGTCGAGTTTTGCGCACCTGGCCCCGGGAAGGATTGAGGTTGTGAAGTTGCCTCCGGCCTATTGTATTTACCGGGGAACGTGTATCGGGTTGCTCAAGTTCTCAAAAAATCCTGCCGAAGCGGTGAAGTTCATGGACTTTCTGACCACCGCCGAATCCAAGCAATGCTACCGGAAGTACGGCTGGGTGATCTAAGGCTTTTTCTCAATCCGGACAATCCGATCAGCACGGCTGGCGGCGGTGTCGTCGTGAGTCACGAGCAGAACAGCCCCGCCGGTTTTTGCAAAGCCCGCCAGGGCCGCCATTACCGTTTCGGCGTTGGTGCGGTCAAGATTTCCCGTCGGCTCATCGGCGAGCAGAAGTTGAGGCCGGTTTAGCAGGGCACGGACCAGCGCAGTCCGCTGACGTTCGCCGACGCTTAAGTGTTCAGGCAAATGGTGTTGCCTATCGGTTAGGTTGAATTTCTCAAGCAATTCCGTCACCCGGACCCTGGCGTCCGGCATCGTCAGGGCAAGGGTCGGGACCAGTACATTATCCCGAACACTCAAGTACGGGACTAGATGGAATTGCTGGAAGACAAATCCAATGTGCGCAGCCCGGAACACGGCCCGGGCCTCAGGAGGCATGGCATACGGATCCTGCCCCGCCACGCGAACCCCGCCCCCATCGGGTCGCAACAATCCGCCGGCTGCCAGCAAAAGTGTGGATTTGCCGCATCCGCTCGGCCCCTGAACAGCGACGAACTCGCCAGCGGCAAGAACCAGTGACAGTCCGCTCACGGCGTTAACCATACCGGCCGGCCCGGTAAAACGTTTACTCAAATCTGATATTTCAAGAATCATTCCTACTCCCTGCTCAATACCACCGCCGGATCCTGCCCTACGGCAAGCATCGCTGGAATCCAACTCGCGAGGGCTGCCAGGATCGGAGCAACCGCCAGCACGACTGGCAACCAAGGCAACTGGAACGTCGGCATCGCCGGGGCAGTCAGGAGCACCCCCGCGCCAAACCCCAGCGCCGCCCCCACGAATCCGGTAACCAGAGCCCGGGCTAGAAAGAGAACGAGAATCTGCCATGACCGCAGTCCCAGGGCGCGCAGGATGCCGATCTCGACAGCCCGTTCACGAACGTTGCCTAGGGCTAGAAACGCGATCCATATTGCGGCGCCGACCAGCGTTGCCGGCACAAGAACCGCGGCGAAGGACTCCTTCTCCGCGCGCAGTTTCGCGCGGCCAGCACTTTCCTGGGCGATAGCGGCGGCGGCTTCGGACGCCGCTCGCTGCCTTGTTTCGGCACGGGCAACGGCTTGCGAGGCGAACTCGATCACCTGCGTGTCTGGCAGGATGCGTGCGATCTCAACGCGGATCTTTCCGAGCCGGTCCAAGGTGTCACAGGTGCAGTCCAGCGCGAGAATCGCGTTGATCAGTCCGGGTTTGCCCAGCAGGGTCTGAGCCTCAGATAGATTGACCCAGACAGTAATGTCATCCTTGTTGCCACGTTCGGGATTAATTTTTGCCACCGTGAACATCCGCCCCATCAACACGGCTTCATCCCCGGCCTTGAGGTGAAGGGTTATGGCGAGTTCATGGCCGAGGAGCATCGTACCCGTCGCGACGGGTTCGATCAGAGGTTTCTGTTTGGCGCTTTGCAGGTACACCTCGCCGCGCACGCCCATCAGGAGAATCGAGCGATTGCGCTCCGGCCATTTGATTTTCTGCTGAAGGCTGGGCAGAATGTGGTTGATCGTGGCAACGCGGCTTTTTGCGAGGCGCACGGCATAGTCCTCCGGCATGGACTTCGCCGCGAAATCGTCAGCGTACAGGTCGCCCAAGTTCTGATCCTTGGGTAAAATCAGCACATTGAACCCCATCTTGAGTGTCAGTTTCCGGTAGTCATCCTCAAGCCCGGCCATGCGAGACTGCGTCTCGGCAGACCGGGCGGCAATGATCTCTTCGGTGCGCAGGTCATATCGCTTCAAGACGGTCAGTTCAGACACTAGGCATGCCACAGCGACAGCGACTGACACAATGCCCAGCATGAAATTCAGTTGGCGGCACCCAACCTCGCGGAGAATAAGGTGTAGGAGGGTCATGACCGGTTCCTTCGCATGATGACGAGTGTGCCGGCAGCGACCACCCCCAGTACAACTGCCAGAGAGATGAAAAGATTGCGGCGCAATCCGCCGGGTGAAACCGGTGCCGGCGCGGGTACGCCGGACGTCGTTACGCTTGTCGCCAGCGGGGGGAGTGACGACAGACTGACAAGTGGTGGCAGGGGAGGATCCGTGACGACACACTGCGGGATAGCCTCATCCCAGTTAACCGAGAGCAGGAGGTCTGTGCCGGGTTTCTGTGCCTTGACTTCGCAGGAACACGCGCCACAAACGTAGTACGCCGCTCCTGAGATCGTGCTGGCATTGAGATCCTTCCCTGCAAACCCGGCGAGCACACGGCCGCGGCCATAGACCGGAAACACCACTGGCCCGGTCGCGTTGGTCAGCGATAAATCAATGCCGAACAACATGGCGATGAAGACTGTCTCAGCCGGGTCAGCACGCGTGACCGGTAACACGGAAAAGGCGACTTTCAGAGCGCGGTTACCTTCTGTGCGTGGATCGTTTGGGTCAACTTCGGGGATGGCGATTTCCTTTTCAAGTCTGCGAAACTCAGTGTCGAGCAGGCTTTTGGTCGCCGGATTGCCGTCGAGCAATACCCACACAACCGAGTCGCCGTTGACTAGGCGGCGGACTAGTTCGCGGCGGGCCGGCGAATTCAGCAGCAGTTGGCCAGTTGCGGCGTCAAAAGGTCCCTGCCACGCAGGCGGAATCTCAGTCGCGTTTCCAACCTGGAAATCCACCTTCACCCATGGCAGGGGGAAATTGTTCGGGCCGGATACTTCGACGACTTTTAAAGTTAAATTGGCGGCTCCTCGGTCAGCCGCATCCTGAAGCACGGTCGCGGAGGTTTGTTTGTCGGCTGGGAGGGGTCCTTGGCGGTAAAGTGTGACGTCAAAGGTGTCAGCCTGCCAACGTTCCAGAGCATAACGAAACACCGGCACATTGCAGGCTGAAACATCAGGTATGCCAGCCATCCCAGCCGCGATGGCACATGCCACCGTCAGAGTCAGCGCTCTAAGTTGTTTCACAACCCGCTCTCCCTTCTGGTCAGCGGTCGTGACAACTGACTTATCCAAAAAAGCGAAAGAATCTACTTCAAAATGGCACATAGAATAATCTTCCTCAATTACTGCCTGAAACGCAATGGCGACGTCGTCTTTTTAACATCATAAGTTTTTACGTTCTGGACGGGTTGTTTGGCATACAAGAATGCCAAGAACAGTTTCACCCTTCCTGGCTTGGGTAAACTGGTGTTGGTGAATCGTAAGGCTCGCATGGGACGTAACCCCGCGAAGGGCGAGACGATCAAGATCAAGGCCAAACGCCTGGTGAAGTTCCGCGTGGCCAAGGCCTGCAAGGATGCGATCCTAGGCTAAGGATTATGGAGGTAACCCTGTTCAGCGGTTACTCTTCTGAAGAGATCGCAAAGACGCTAGGGTGTCATCCATGCCAGTGTTACCGGTGGCCTCCTCAATATGTTCGGCGGTGCCGAGTTCCCGCACAGCATCCAGCATGTGGTCTGATAAACGCAAAGTTTTGGTCGTCATGATCTGAGTCCTCCCTAAAAACGTAATATTCCGAATACGAGCGGTCAAGTTGTAGACACGAACAGTCGTAGACACGAACTCACGATGCGTTGCTCTGCCCGTCGCTGCGGCTTATCTTTTCAGCCAAAACATGCAATTCAGCCACCTTGGATTGCCAGTTCTTTGAATTTGCCCCTTCAAATATTGTCAGAACGGCATCAGCATCCACCAGGCGAGGCGCTGGTGCCGGGGGGAGGGCTTTGGGTTCCTCCTCAGTCATAATGGACGGCAGTCCCGCCACCGCCGCGATGGCGGCGGCTTCCCCGGTATGGGTGTAATGCCGGGTCATGGCAGGATTGCTGTGACCAACAATCGCTTCAACAACCGCCAGCGGTGCATTGGCCTCCCGGCAGAGGGAGACAAATGAATGCCGCAGGGAATGAAACCCAACTTCAACTTGCGCCATTTTCTGACATTCTACAGCCCGCGTTGTCTGTATTTCGCACTTCTTGAACAGGGCTTGCATGCGATCCGTCACATAACTGTGATGCCGCGCGTAGTCGGCGGCAATACGGGGCAAGACGTATTCGGTTCTGTCACTCTTGGGCTCCTCCTCCAGCAGGGCGCGCAAGGTTTGATGGATCGGCACCATAACGGGTTTCTGGCTACGTCGTCCTGTTTTATTGGGGATCCGGAGGATGATGCCGCGCGCAAGGTCAACTTCGGCCCAGCGCAAGGTGGCGCAATCGCCCAGTCGTAGCCCTGTGTAGAGCCCAATAGCCACCATGAGACGCAAATCCCCGGTAGCTTTTGTGCAAACCGCACGGAGTTCCGCGATGGTAAGTTCCCGGCGACCATGAGTCACCAGTCGTTTCCGTTGAATATCTTCCCAGGGATTTTTCGTCAGGCGTGCTTTCTCGGCAACAGTCCGGAAAACGAGGCTCAGCAGGTTCATGTATTTGTTGAACGTGTTTGGGCTCAGTTTTTCAGCGGTCAAATGGGCGGCATACTCTCCCGCGATCTCCGGTGTCACGGCCCGTAATGTCTTCACATCCGGGTATGCGCCAGTTATCCACTTTAAGAAACGCCCCCAAGTCAGGGCATAAACCCTCAACGTGGCTGTACCGGTGTCAGGCCGGTTGTGAGACTTGATAAAGGTGCCCCAAGCTTGCTGGAGGGGCAGGGCGGGGTTGCGCTGTTCATCAATGACCTCCAGTTCGTGCCGCCGGCCTTCCAGTTTAGCCTTGACGTTTTCCAGCGCCCCGGCTTCATCCGCCACCGTGAAGGGGGACATGATCTTTACCCGGGCCTGTTCCGCATCCTTGGCCGAGGTAATCGCTTCGCCGTTGTCGTTATACAAGGCCTGCTGCATGACCTTGCCATTAATGACATACCGCAAATAAAAAGTATTACTGTTAGCTCTTTTAAATATGTGCCCTGTTCGATGTTTCATGGTTACTCTCCGATTGCCGTATTTCGCTCAATGCCGCTTAACTCAGCCCTAATACTAAGGCATGGCAATTCACAAAGCAATCACAAAATAACCATTATCGATAAATATTAGCAAAAACACGCAAAAAAGTAGACTCAAAATCTACCACCTTCACGGGTATCACGGTTCAAGTCCGTGCTCCGGCACCACCTTTAAATCAGTTCCGAGTTTCGGGTTGCGAGTTCCGAGTCAAGATGGCCTCTGTTTGGAGTGCGGCGGCTTGAGCCGCTTTTCTTCGGCGCGGCTTGACGCGCCGTTCTTCGATCAATCGAGCATCCCTGCACGAGATACCGCCTGTCAAGCCAGGCTTTGGAAAAGCGGCGTCAAGCCCTGCGCTTATCCCCAAGGAAAAGACGGGACAAAGTCT